>CAZGAI010000066.1:0-12023 GCA_964523175.1 uncultured Victivallales bacterium
TCAGTTATCAGTTATCAGTTATCAGTTATCAGTTATCAGTTATCAGTTATCAGTATAGTTATGGTCACTTATAAACTATTTTAGCAGGGAAGTATCTAAAAAAGCTGATGACTGTTTGCTGCTCACTTTTGTCTAAAAACCTTTTCAGACAGATTCTAGTTAAAGGCTTTAGAATGTTTCGCATTTGTTCAATATTATTCAACTTGGACTGAATTGTATACCTTAATATCCAACTCCTTTTCACTTTTAGCAACTAACACTGTAGCCATCCCGTCACCAACTACATTAATACAACTTCTAGCCATATCCAAAATTCTATCAATCCCGGCAATAATAGCAATACCTTCTATCGGCAATCCTACTGAACTCAATACAAGAGAGAGCATTATTAATCCAGCGCCCGGAACCCCTGCTGTTCCTACGGCAGCGAGAATTGATGTCATGACAATAGTAACATAATTTGTAAGAGAAAGATCAATTCCATATGCCTGTGCAATAAATACAGCACAAACACCCTGATAAATAGCTGTTCCGTTCATGTTAATAGTAGCACCTAAAGGCAGAACAAAACTTGAAATACTCGTAGAAACACCAAGGTTTTCCTGCGTACAACGCAGTGAAACAGGCAAAGCAGCTGAGCTGCTGGAGGTGGAAAATGCTACAAGTGTTGCATCAAGGAAACCTTTGAAAAATTTCCATGGATTTAACCTTCCTACCAAAGCAAGGCCGCCTCCTAGTATAACAATAGAGTGCAGAATACAGGCAACATAAACAGTCACTATAACTTTAAGAAGAGGCAGCAAAAACTCGATGCCATACTGTCCAATAACAACAGCTATTAGAGCAAAAACACCATAAGGTGCAAATTCCATAACTATGGATGTAAGCTTAAACATTACTTCAGCCAAACCGTTAAAGAAGTTTTTTACCGGATCAGCCTTTTTACCTGTCAGGTTTATCGCTATTCCAATAAATATAGCAAAAACAATTATCTGAAGAATATCACCTTTGCCCAATGCTCCGATTGGATTCGCCGGAATAATATTAACCAGGGTATCAACAAGAGAAGGTGCTGCTTTTACCGCTGCTGTTGTTTCGGCTGCATGCAACGATATTCCTAATCCAGGATTTGTTACCCAGCTGAGTCCCAAACCTATAGCAACAGCTATTATTGTAGTGACGGCATAAATAATAATAGTTTTTAAACCAATCCGCCCCATTTTACCTATATCATCAATGCTTGTAACACCAACAATCAAAGAAGAAAATACCAGAGGAACAATGAGCATTTTAACAGCATTGATAAAAATAGTTCCAATCGGTCTTAGATATAAAGCTTTTTCTTTTAGTATCATTCCAACAATAACACCCAATATCAAACCTATTAAAATTTTGCACCATAATGGTATTTTTCTTGCTTTCATTTAAAATTTTCTCCTTTGATAATGTTTAATTACTAAAGTTTTGGGTTTCAAATTATAAAATTAAGAATAATCTTTAAGTCTAAAAGTTGAGTGATTATAAATTGCTTGGAAAAATTTTACCAAAGAGCAGCCAGGACCTAATGTCAAGTTTTGATAAGGAATGCCCTATCAAAGAGACAATACAACCGCATGTATCACAATTTACATTCTCACCTAAAACACAGGGAGTTTTGAGTTTTAGCTCAGCATCCAAAGAGATCACTTTTTTTTGATTTGACATAAAACAATTTTTATTATGAGCTTTAGTTTGCAGTAGATTTATCATATAAGGACTCATTAAAATAAACTTTTTATATCTTTTTTTTAAGCCCAAAAGATGCTGTACAGTCCATTCGAGTTGCTCTCCTTGTAAAAGCAGGGGATCATCCTTTAACAATTGTGAAGTGTATGCACTAAAAAATATACCGTCAATATTGGATTTTTTTGCTATTTCAACCATCTCATCTATGTATTTGTAGTTAGTGGTTGTAAGAGTAGGAGATAAAATGACCCGTTTATCATTGTGTATATTTTCTAAAACAGTTCCAAAAACATCTTTTTTTCTTATAAAGTTATGAATTTCCTCTGGACCATCAATACTTACAAATATCCTTATTTTAATATCCTCGGGTATTTTAATTGTACCGTTTGAGACGATAGATACACTGCTAAAAACATTATAAGCAGATCTAATAACATTAAGTCTTAGTGCTGGTTCTCCACCAGTTAAGAAGGCTGTAGATGTACCTTTAGTTTTATAGCTTTTAAAAATTTTTTCCCATTCTGAATCAGTAAAATCTTTTTTGGGCCTGCTGGACTTAAGCCAGTAACAATGCTCACATTTTAAATTACACTTTGTCGTTATATCAAAGTTTACTGTAAACGGAGCCTCCCTTTTTTTTGCAGTAGCAAGCAGAAAACTAAAAAATCTTATTATATTATACAATGTTATCCCCTAATTATTATTAACTCAAGTGCTGCAGTTCAAATTTAGCCACACTTTAGCTTGAATCAACATTGAAGAATTACACCTAACATGTTATATTGCAGCAAGTTGTAGAACAATACAAAACAAGTATGAAAGGTTGATATATGTTAGATAAATTAGATGTAAACTTAGATGATGTCAAGCAGATTTGTAAAAAGCATTCTTTCGATATGGATCATTTTTGGATAGAAATCAATAAAAGGTTTAATTTAAACAAATCTAACAGAGAAGATAATGCGTCTCTGTTAGATTTCCATGATTAATTTTAATACAAGCGTACGGGCCATTATAAAGGCTTCTTTACTGATAATGAACCGATCGTGTCTAGATATTCCTGTCATTTCGGTTGTGGAGTTGGCTGTATTGTAAATAAACGGTAACATCTGGCGTTCATGTTGTCATGAAAGATCAATTCTATCATTATCTGCACTCCAAGATCAACTGCATTCGCACAAGCAGCAAATGTTACTGATTCCCTAATTCCGGCTTTAATAGCCAAGGCTTCAGCAGCCTCTTCGGCATCCTCCTCTCCAACCCCCTCTAAAAACACCTTGAGATCTTCTTGAGAATATAGATTCATGACTTCTTTTAAAGAATTCTTGTTTACGTTAAATGAGGTCTCCCATAAATTGTAGTCATCCAGGCTCTTTTGCACCAATTCAGCTGCCTCATTCTTGGGCAGGGCTTCTTCCCCTTCAGCTACTGTTAAGGCCCTTGCGGCTTTTTGATATTGTAGGGTCTTTAAGGACCTTTCCCGTAAGAAAGGAATAACCTTGCCTGGTGGTAATTCTATTCCCTTCCTGCCCATTTTTGCAACAGTCGCCCACTCTTTTTCTGCTTTATCCAATTCTTTTTGTGCTATTAAAAGTTCATCCCTCAGTCCCACTATCTTTTGGCTTGGTGGAGCGCTCCTTAAGACTTCCAGTTTGGCCTCCGCATTTTGTACCAAGATTCCTAGATCTGTTGATCGGGCAGCCATTGCACTTCCAATTTCAGTATTTACATGATTAGATATGACTCTATCTATTAACACTGTTGCTTCTTTTGAATTGATTCTTAGTCTTCGGTAGGCGGTGTAAGCGGCAACCCCCGCAATACAAGTACCGGTGGCCGCATCGCGCAAGCCGTGCAAAAGCTTATTTCCATGTATCTCTGACGCCTTCTCGATTGACATAGGTGGTGCAATGAACGATTTTGGGCCCATAACGAGGTTGGCTGGGAATGATGTAACATCGCTTTCCGGCTTCGTGCCAAAATCTGGAGAAGACAGCGATCCAACAAAATGACAGTCAAACGTGTCGAACTCAAGAACGGTACCTTTGGTGTTCAGGGCCAAAGACATGCCTGAGGCATTGGCCTGATCCCTCTGCATTAAAGGTTTGGGAACCGCAACGAAGGGTAAGCTACTTTGCCAAGTGCTCAACGGTCCTGGCGCGAACGTTAAACTAAGATCCGAGTTGACGGTGCCGCATGCCCACGCCTTGTCGTTGCTGTCATCTGCCGGGTAAGACATAATGACAAAATCGTCATTGTTGTTTAGCGAAGCAGAGGTTAGCGCAGCAGTGCTTTTCAGCTTTCTTGTCGCGCCAACCTTGACGCTCGCTCCAAGCGTAGACGTGTCAAGGGTAATCTTAAATGTGTGTAATAATATTACCCCCCTGGCTTATTTCTGTTATTATGCCGTTGCCGTTGCGGTTCATCGCAACCGAGGTATATCTGTTCAGGTCAAAATCTTCGGCTGCACTCTTACTTGAAGCGGTCGAAAGAAAAGGTTTGTCTTGAAAATCAATGGTGGGATCTCCACCCTTTTCGGGAAAAGTAATCTTACCCAAAAAAGCTTTGGCGGCGGTGTCTGTCGCGCTTATACAGACGACATAAAAATCGCTTCTTTTATGGTTAGCAGAGGTTAGTCTCCGCATTTTTATTTTTGTTATCGCCGCATCTATAGAAGCAGTTGACAGTTGGGTCCAGACCATGCTCTGGGTCTTATCTTCTCCGGCAGGAAGACCGAAACGGCCCAACCAAAGCGTGTTTCCCTGGTTGTTTATGGTTTTGCTCACTAAATAATTCATATTGTTATGGTCATCTTTTTCAATAGAACAAGCAAGTCCGTGGATAGCATCGTCGGCGTACTGGGTCGACTGTTCATGTACTTTAATCCGCGGTCCGTCTATTGTTGCTCCCTGTAATGAACCGATGTTGTACACGATACTTTCGTCGTTAGCATTAACCGCGAAAAGACTGGTCTTGACATTTTTTTTCCCTTCGCAATACATGTCGACATCGGCACAATTATACTTTTCCTTCATCAAGGTCTTGGATGCGTTATCGAACATGGTACTCTTGTAAAAATTTGCGGTAAAGCTCTTCAATGGTATTTTCCCCACCACATTCTCGTTTTCATCAATCAACCTAGTAATATTAAATGTATATTCCGAAGCAAATCCGGGCTGAGAAGGAGATGAGAGTATGTGGGTTAATGTGGAGTTGCCCTGCTGGATGCCGGCTTTCTGTGTTTTTCCCGTGCTTTTGCCGTCGGGCCCGCCTGTAGTGACGAGGTTGATTCCTCCTATGATGTCAGATGAGATCATAATGTCCATAGTCCGTTTCTCATGATCGGGTTCAGTATGCCAAAAGCCGTCTGTGATTGGCACGCCGCTGTATGTCTCGAGTTGTATCTTATTGATGTCCCCAATCTTATTAACCGCCGTCTGATCCACCTCAATGACGGTTTTGTAATTAAATGTGTTAAAATCTTCTGATGCAATAATGAGATCCTCAAGTATGCCTTTCATTTTTGGGTGGTAATAAAGCGGACCGCCCACAGTACAGGACTCCTGTGCTACCGCAAACTCAAACGTTCCGCACGTTTTCTCTGGGAGCTTAAATGTTAATGTTTTTTGAGTATCGCATGTATCTGAATCCGTGATAGTTCCCGGATAATACAACCCGCCGATATCCTTGAGCCATGCATACTCTAAAGCTCGGGTGCTTCTCTTCTGCGCCTGCAAGATAATGCAATTGTAATCAATATGGTTAAATGTTAACTTAATGTACAGGTGGCCACTCTTGGGTAATGTTAACAGCTCAGGCGGAATGGACATAATCTGAGTAGTGGACAGATTACCGCCCGGCTGAATAACTAATAAATACCCACAAACCGTCCCAGCGGGCACGTTAATTATGCACGTTCGATTGCTTGATAAGTATACTGCTTCAATTTGGGTCACATTGGGTAGTTTAAACGAGACCGCTGGCTGGTTAAGCGGATCAAATGCCATGAAGAGTTCCGGGTTATCTTCAATACTTAATTCATCCCCTTTGCTTCTTATCTCATTTACGACCCTTGCCAGCTCCGGATGATTCGAAAGCTCTTCTACAGTAAACGTACATTTAACCCGTTCGACTTTCGGAAATCCTACTATTTCGCCTTTTATAAAGTTTTTGGGTTGTGAGAAACTTCCTTCTGCAATACTTCCGACCAGCATTGACAACACCAATAACAACATCCGCAACTTTTTCATAGACATAGCATCCTTTTTTTGTATATATACTGTAAAAATCATCTTCTATTATAATAATATTAAGGGATTTTGCTAGAATGTCAATACTTTTTATAAAATAGAATCTTTTTATTTTTGGCTGGACTCTTTAAATTAATGCCCTATTGCATTGTTTGGATACGAACAATAAAAATACAGGGACTAATCCTTAAAACAGGTGATATTGAGATGATAAAATCTCTTATCAAAAGCAAATCCTTCATGGCATCGGACAGGATTATCTAAAACAATCTGTAAACTTTGGAACTGGAAGCGTTCGACGGAAGCCTGAAAGATATAACCTGCCGTACAATACTACTAAAGCAATGAAACAGTTACTTGGATTGGAAAAAAGCCAGGCAAACGATTTTGCAGCACAGGTGTCACATACATCAAGCGCCTTTATTTCACATGCTCTTTTGGCTCATTGTAAATATAATGAACAATACCAGTCACTGGGATTTTGTTTGAAGCGGTTCAGGAACAGTATACGGAAACATTATATGCAATAGGAGCATAGAATCACGAACAAAAATGAATTACAAAGTATAATTTAATTATTAAAAAAGTTTACTTTTCATTAATTATAAACTTAGACCTCCAACTTTCCTATTATTTCACTTACAGAGGAATAATTATGATTATCAAGATAAGCGTCAATTCCTGATATTACTTTCAAAGGTGCCAAAGGATCTGCAAAAATTGCAGTACCAACAGCAACAGCACTGGCCCCAGCCAGCAAAAACTCAACAGCATCCTCTCCTGTGCAAATACCTCCCATTCCTATGACAGGCACATCAACCGAGTTGGCAACATCATAAACAAGTTTTAGAGCAACAGGTTTTATTGCAGGACCACTTACTCCTCCAATAACATTGCCCAGAATTGGTTTCCTTGTTTCAATATCAATAGCCATACCGGTAAGTGTATTTATCAGAGAAATCATGTCAGAACCAGCATCAACAACAGCTTTTGCAAAGTCTGTAATTCTAGTAACGTTAGGACTTAATTTAGTAATAAGCGGAAGGTTAGTCGCTTTTCTCACCTCGGAAACAACTTTTCCGGCAAGTTTAAGGTCTGTTCCGAAAGCAATCCCGCCCTCTTTAATATTCGGACAGGAAATATTTATTTCCAAAGCTTCAATTCCAGCCACACCATCTAATAACTCAGCAACCTGCCTATATTCAGAAATACTTTTACCCCAAATATTAACGATAGTAACTGCGTTTGTTTTTTTAAGAAAAGGAAGATATTCAGGATCAGTTAAAAACTTTTCAACGCCGGGATTCTGTAGTCCTATCGCATTAAGTAGTCCACTATGAAGTTCATGATGTCTGGGAACCGGGTTTCCATGAACAGGATAAGGTGAAATTCCTTTAACAACAACTGCACCTAATTTATCCAGAGGATAGAATTCTGAATATTCATACCCATAACCAAAGGTTCCGGAAGCTGTCATTACAGGATTTTTTAAAATCAACTTCCCAAGATTAGTAGTTAAATCTGCCATATAATACTCCTCTGAAACTACTTTTTTCTGTCCACTAATTTCACGAATTTTACGAATTATTTTTAAAACACTTATTGATTTTTGCTAAAAAACCAATAAGTAATTTGTGCAATTCGTGGATAAACTCCTCTTGTTTCTTACAGATAAAGCTTCGATAAATCGAAGAGCTAGGCTCTCCTGAAACGACAGGGAGCGTCTTTTTTCTTTTTGTTTTATCCATCTGTCTTAGTTTTTTCTGATAGAACTTGATATTTCGAAGATCAATATCAAATAGATTTATAATTGTTATTTCTTTTTAGAATGATCCTTTTGCTGTATATCAAATAATGTCAACATCTCTTTTCTAGCATCTTCTCTGCTCATTCCTTCTGCAATCAGCATTTCAAGAATATCTTCAAACTTATTTCGAACATAGCAGCCTTCATTTGAGTTATCACGTCTTTTATCAATATCAAGATCAAAAAGATATCCACAGGTACGGCAGCGACTTTTTATCACTACCTTTACCGGTATGCCTGATTTAGTTTTCTCCAGCCTTGATACGACTTCATCTGTTTTCTCAAAAAAACCATCAGAGCTACTATACTTTTCTGAGCATTTAGGACAAAACTTAGGAATTAATACTTTACTACTCTTGCCTGAACTATCGGAAGATTGAAATAATTTTTTCAAATTTTCCCATTTCATAAGCACCACCTCTCTCTTAATAAAATATGATCCTACCTAAAAATATATATTATCTTTCAAAATAGATTAAATCTGAATTAAAGGCCGGTCCTTCTCTACATGTTCTAGCATACTTCCAGTTATCTGAGCTTTCGCTATCTTTTATTTTTACAACACAGGCATAACAGGCACCAATACCACAGCACATGGCATGGTCCAGGCTTATTTCTGCATTTACCCCATGCTTAGTGGCCATTTTTGCTACAGCAAGCATCATTGGGTTAGGGCCACATCCATAAAACTTCATTCTGCCATTTCTATTCGTTTCAAAGTATTCTTTCAATAATGAAGTAACGAGTCCTTTTGTACCGGATGAACCGTCCTCGGTAGTAACTTTTACATCAAAGCCAAGTCGCCTATAGTCATCCACTAAAATTAAATCTTTGTCAGTTTTAGCACCCAGGAGCAGAACTCCTTTTCGTTTAGCCTGTTTAGCAAGAATATAGGTAGCTGCGGAGCCATATCCACCAGCTGCAATGACAGGGTATTCATCATCCCTGGGTAAAGAATATGGGTTCCCTAATGGGCCTAGAACATCACATACAGTACCAACTTTAAGTTCAGATAAAACTTTAGTCCCTTCTCCAACAATTTTATACACTACAGTTAACGCCCCATCAACATCCGTATCACAAACACTAAAAGGCCTACGCAATATCCTGTTAAGTAAACCTGCTATCTGAACATGCACAAACTGTCCCGGCAGAACTAGACCTGCTACATGCGGAGCGTTAAATACAACTTTGAAATAATCTGCTTTTATATTGTTATTATAAATTATCTCAGCGTTACCTGTTTTCATAAAAGCTAAACAACTCCATTGTAATTATGGTTAAGAGCAAAATTAAGGCCTACGAAATAGTCATCCTCCTCTGGAGGGCCTTTGATAAAGCCTTATTTAATTCTAAATTTCACTTACCATAGTCTAATATTTAACTTTTTTCTTCATTGTCTAATTTTATTTAAGATTTATATTTTAAAAGTTAAATTCATTATCTCTAATATCTTCGTTAAATGTGCATTGATTTATTTTGTATAGGACTTCAGTCCCAAGAATATTTGTTTTTGTGTCAACGGGTATTAGCACATTATCAAAGCTTTTATACTTATCAACTAATATAGTTTCATGAAAAATACCGGCAACACTAAATACAGATAATTCCATTTTCCTAATAAGGTATTTTTTCTTATCAATATAAAAAATTACAGGAGTGTTTGAGTTGAACTCCTTTTTTGGGTAGCATATAAGCTCGTAACACTCATGCTCTCCAATTTTTACATTGTTCTCTTTAATTTCCATTTTTCTAAATAAACTATACCAGTTTTTTCGGCAGGCTTCAAGGCCGACATTTAAGCGGAATGAATCAAGCTCTTTACCACTAATCTTATGTTTCTTTTCTCCTTCAGTAAAATTCCACCCAATTTTCCCATTATAAGCCTGAATAACACATTTACCATCCTTAAGTTTTGTCTTAATTAACAGTTTATCGGGCATCTTAAATTTAATAATAACATTTGCTTTAAAATTTTGGCTTGGAATATATACCATTGCTTCAGTAATGCGGGTACAGGAATCAGTTAGTACCCCTGTTGGGTCAATTGCTTTATCCATTCGCTTCAACAATGATTTAACAGATAATTCAGTTTTGCTGCCTATTTCTCCATAACCATACAAAGGAAAAAGAGAAGTTAAAAGAATAAGGAAAAGGCATCTTATACAATATCCTTTTCGTATCAGAACATTATTAGAAAATCTTATAGATCCTGCATTACTTTTAAATATCACTGAATTAACCTCTTTTGAAACTTTAGTCTTGATGCTGGATATACAATGTTCGTTTACCCACCCCTTAATCCCCTCCCGGGAGGGGATTAAGGGATGGGTAGTCCAACAAGTTTCTCCAACGATAAAACTGTTGAGCATCGCCCGAAAGCTCACCGCTCCTGTAAAACTACTTTTTTATATTTCTTTCATATTAAAACATTTTAAACAACACTAAAGTACATACTCTAACACTACGAAATAATATTTCTTGATATAAAGGTTTTTCAATCGTAAATCAGCAATCTAAAATCATACATTTCTTAACCACATCTCTATCATCAAGTGGATACCTTTTAGTTCCTATTTCCTGATAATCTTCATGCCCTTTACCGGCGATTAAAATAATATCATCTTTTTTTGCAATACCAACTGCATAAGTAATTGCCTCTTTACGATTAGGTATAACCTTAATTTTTTTTTCGGGGTTAAGACCACCTGAAATGATGTCATTGATAATATCTGAAGAATTTTCAGTTCTCGGATTGTCATCCGTTATAACAACAACGTCTGCATATTCTGAAGCAACCTTTCCCATTCTCGGTCGTTTTGATTTATCTCTATCTCCGCCACAGCCAAAAACTACAATCACCCTTGATGGATTTAGTCCTTTTAATGCGGCTAAAACGCGCTTCAATGCATCATCAGTATGTGCATAATCAACAAAACAGCGCGCATTGGTTGAAGTATAAAAAAGCTCTAACCTGCCGGGAACGGAAGTAAAACCTTTTAAAGCTTCAACAACAATATCAAATGGAATTCCCAGTTCTATGCAAAGTGCAACCGATCCTGCTATATTATATGCATTGAACTTGCCGATTAATGAAGTTTCTATATTATAAATTCTATCTTTTATAAACAATCCAGTAATCGTACCCGTACTACCACATACAAAGCTAATATTACTTTTCTTATCACAACCGAATGAAACGACTCTTTTACCAGTTAACTCAGATATTAATCTAGTTCCGTAAATGTCATCTAAATTAATAATTTTTATGCTTTCATTTTTACTGTCAGTAGAGTGCATTTTAAAGATTTGTTTTTTTGCCTGAAAATAATTCTCCATATTACCATGATAATCCAGATGGTCACCAGAGAGATTTGTAAAAAGTACAGCAGCAAATTCAGCTTTGCCCAATCTATGTTGACTAAGCGAATGACTTGACACCTCCATTACAGCATACTCACAACAGCTACGACTCATTTCAAAGAACAGTCCCTGTAATTCAAAGGCTTCCGGGGTAGTTCTCAATGCAGGGAGGATTTTATTACCATAAGAATATTGTACAGTACTGATCAATCCCGTTTTAAAACCTGCATAATTTAATATATGATTAATTAAGAAAGCGCAGGTCGTTTTACCATTGGTTCCGGTAATTCCTATGATTTTTAGCTTGCTAGCCGGAAACTGAAAATAAGTCTCTGCCAACAGGGCATAAACAAGGTACGTATCATCTACTTCAATATAAGTAACATCCTCTATAAAAAAATCAGGTTTATCCTTAAATACGACAATACAGGCTCCTGCTAAAACAGCTTTTTCAATATAATTATGTCCATCTAGACCTGCACCTTTAATTGCCACAAATATTGTATTGTCAACAACCTTTCTGGAATCATTCGTTATAAAATCAACATCAATATTTTTACTGCCATGTACAGAAATAATATTTTCAGAAATATTTTTAATAAATTCAGACAGCTTCATTTATTACAACCTTAAGTCAACAAGATAAATCTTGTTTTTGTCTTTTTATTTTATAATGATGCTTAACATTCGGGGTGATGAACAGCTTAAAAAGCAAATTTCTATGCATTTAAATACATAATTTTACTTAAATTTTAATATAAACTCACAATACTTACAGTGAAAGAATTAACCAGCCATAGTTTAATTAAAAATATAAAACTCTCATATTACTTTCCACAATTTTTAATGAATCCGGATAAAAAATGCTACTCTCTCTAT
>CAZGAI010000067.1:0-11489 GCA_964523175.1 uncultured Victivallales bacterium
AAATGCTCTTGCAAAATCAGAATTGTCCCCGGATGATATCTGTTGTATTTCTGCACATGGAACAGGGACTGTATATAACGATGCAATGGAAATAAAAGCCTTTAAATCTGTTTTTAGCAATAGGGACATACCTACGTTTTCAATTAAAGGCGGTACTGGACATACCTTGGCTGCGGCTGGATTACTGGAAACTATAATTACCCTAAAAAGCTTGAATGAAAAAATTATTTTACCAACAGTCAATTTTTCAAAACCTGATGATGACTGTGCTGGTTCCTGGATTTCTTCTGAAAAACGATATCTTTCACATAATAAATATGCCTTAAAAGTAAATGCCGGATTTGGCGGAATTAATGCGGCATTAATATTGAAACATATTAAACATTTATGAGTTTAATCTTTTCAATTTTTGGCACAATATTTTCCAGTTGCCGTTCAACAAGCTGAATACATACGGTTACAGGTCTAAAAAACAAAGCATGGTCTCATAATTTAATATTTATTATGTTTGGTTCTGACTCTGCAGGTTTGTGCAATATTAGAAGTTTCTTTATTCACTGCTGCAAGAAAGCAATATCAATATGTCATTAAAAATTTACCCGGTTTAATTTGTAAAAATATGTTATTGTTATTGCCCTATACTTAATTTTTGGCTATAATATAATTATAGTCAGGTGAAAAGGAATTTTCCTATAGCCTTAATGAAAGCCTGAATACTTTCTCATGACGGGTATTAAAAGAACAGAAAAATGCCTACTGATTCAATGATTTATAGAAAATAGAGCTTTAATTGTACTTGAAATTGCTTTTTAAGTTGTTGATCCACAACAATATCAAATTTCTCTTTAAATGAAAAACTTAGTTAAGATTGAGGAGACAAAATGTTGAAGAATAATGTATTTTCTTTTTTATTTGTATGTTCAAATCAGGCTATCTTTCGTCTTTGCCGACAGATATTTAAATACAAAACAAATTACTGTATTCCAGAAGTAATATCTGTCTTCGCTATTCTATTTTGTCTGTCCGGTTGCAAAGAGGCAGATGTAAAGCAACTTCCTAAAAAGCAGGTTGTTATTTTTAGTAACGTCTTTAGCAAGCATTCAGAGAAAGAAAATTTTGTAAATAATATCGTTGAACCTTTGTCAAAGAAAATGGGAATAAAGATTAACTACCATTCGGTAGAAGGAGTCCCTGGTATAAAAGATATGGAAGCTCGCTCTAATCAGTACAGAATTTCAGCAGACATTGATCTGGGGCCTTTTGGAACGATGTTAAATCTAATAAAGAATGACTATCTTGTTAATTTATCTGAAAAGACTAAGTTTTGGAAAACTATGACTGTTTTACCGGCGTTTCATTATGGTGCCAATGCGCAGGAAAGGAAATACTTTATGCCTATTATTGGTAATATTTATATTGTTATTGCTAATAAGAAAGCACTACCTTATCTGCCGAAAGGGGCGGATATTAACAACTTGACCTGGGATCAGTTTGCGGACTGGGCTATAAATATGAAGTCTGTCAATGGTTATGGTCGTACTGTGCTAAGTGGTGTGTCTCTCAACTCATTTATTTATCAGTTTGGGGCTTGTGCATTATCCTATGGTGCCAAATTCCCTGAAATTGATTCAGAAGGAGCAAAAAAAGCATGGAAGATTTTTGAAAAGATAGCGAACGCGAACGCATTTGTTCCAAATATAAGAATTGTAAGTGATTGCTCTACAGTTATGCTGACTCACCAGGCGTGGCTTTCTATTTTAAATAATGCAAAGGCTTGCGAGGTGTATGCAGGTGATCCCGACAGCTATGTTTTAGCATCAATGCCCACAGGGAGTGCGGGACGAGGCTCTATCGTCGGTTTTAGTGGCATGGGGGTAATGAAAAATTCTAAAAATATGAAGCTGGCATTGAAAATACTTGAGTATTTTTCGAAACCTAAAGTTCAGATTGAAGTGGCAAGAGAAACTGGAGGATTTTTTCCTGCATCGAAGGATGCCTTAAAGTATTTAGATGCAAAGAGACCTGAAGATGTTGTTATTAGAAAAGCAATTCAGGAGCTGAATAGTAATATTATAATGACAAGTGTCCCTAGTCAGAATTATGTAAAGTGGGAAGCTGTAAAACAGCTGTTTGATAATATTTTCCAAAATATTATCCTTCCGAGAAAAAAGCTTACCGACATTAGATTGGCTGAAGCAGAAAAAGAACTTGAACTTTTAAAAAAATAGCAGCAGAATTTTATTTACCTGTTGGAGAAATGATTTATGATTTTCAGACTAAAGATTTATATAAATTCAGTTATCAAGGCAAGTAGCTTGATTTTCTCAAAAGATATATCTACAGCAAGAATTAGTTTAGCTGTTACCCTGTTTTTTATATTTTCAGGAAATGTCTCACTGGCATCCAGAAATGATATTCATAAAGATTACAAACCAAAGCAACGTTCTAATAGTGATTCATGGAGCAACAAAATATCTGAACAACACGGCAGAGTAAAAGATTCCCTCAGCAAACAGAATACTTATACCGGCACAGTAGTTCCAATTGTGGTCGAAACGATGTCTTCAGGTACAGATGCCTATTTTTACGGAACGGTTGAAAGTGTTGCAAGAGTAGGGGCTATAATTACACCTCAAATAACGGATATGGATGGGAATGTAGTTGAGCAAGGTACTATTGTGATGCAGGAAGGCACTAAGTATTGGAAAGCCCAGGTGGAAGGTAGCAAAGCTTTACTTGCAGCTTCTGAACAAGATTTAAAAACAGCAACTGAAAATTATAATAGGTATAAAGAGCTGTCAACCGATGGAGCAGAAAGCTTACAGAAATATCAAGAATACCAGATGAAATATTTTGATGCTTTAGGGGAATGTGAAAAAAATAAAGGAACTTTACAGTTTAATCAAAGGATGCTTGAAACCCGCACACAGTTAGCGCCATTTGAAGGTATTGTAACTAAAGTATTATATATTATGGGGCGTGCATCAGGAAATCCTCAAACGGTTGAACTTACCCAGTTAAATCCAATTGGTATAAAAATTAAAATGTCCAGAGAAGAAGCTAATAAAATTAATGCCAGTACTCCTGTAACTGTTTATCAGCTAAATAGTGATCATAAGCAAGGTGTATTATATGGATATTCTTTTTTGTGTGATGACGGAATAATATTAGCTACTGAAAATCATCCTGAAACATTGAATAAAAATATTCCTGAGGTTCGTGATTGTTATTCTGTTGATACTTTTCATATAGATGATATTACAGATAAAGCCTTAGGGGTACCTGAAAATTCATTGGTCGAGGGTGATAATGGGTACTATGTAATGAAAGCAAAGAATAGAAGGTTTCTTATTCCAGACAAAGGTCTTAATCCAACTTTTAAAGTAGAAAAAATTAGTGTTGTTCCCGGTAACCTGCGAAGGCTGCATGGTGGATTTACTTATATAAGAATATTAAAAGATCCAGGCAGTTTAAAAGAGGGAGATGTGCTTTTAACAAATCCTTCTAAAAGCTTACAAAGTGGGAATTATGTTGATTTTCTACCTGAAAGATATGTATTTATGCCTAATGAAGCAGTCAAAGTTATTATGGGAAAATGAAGATGAAAACGAGACAAAATATTTTATTTAATATTGGCTTTGCTTTGTTATTAATTTTTATTTCTTTAGAAACTTTTGCTGATAAAATATATTCGGGAAAAGTAGTGCCCCTTGTGAAAAATAAAATACCGGCAGGTTCAGATGCTGATTACTGGGGATATCTTAAATTTGTAGCAAACTGGGGTGATATTATAAAACCTCAGATAACAGACATGAATGGAAAGGTTGTTAAGAAAGGAACTGTACTTACTCAAATGACTAGAAAATACTGGGTAGGTAAAGTGAATGTAGCAAAGGGAATGCTTCTGGCTGCTGAACAAAGTTTGAAAACTGCCCAAGAAAATTTTGCTAGGTATAGAAAGCTCTTTCCGAGTGGTGCCGTACCTGTCAAAGAATATCAGGATATGCGTGCCATCTATTATGAAGCGCTCGGTACTTTTGAAGCTGCCAAAGCTGACTTGAGAGAGAGTGAAATTGTACTTGAGGATTGTACACAATTTGCACCGTTTGAGGGTATTGTAGACAAGGTTTATTATACAAGCGGTACTTTATCACCAAACCCTGATGTGATCGAAATATCCCAATTAAATCCCATTGGGATAAAGGTTGAAATGGATTTGATTGAGGCTTCTAAAATAGGTACCAATACTCCTATCTCTATTTTTTTACCAGGCAATGAAACACCACTAGGTATATACAACGGCTATTTTATGCTTTACGATAACGGTATTATATTATCTACAAAAAATAAACCGAAAAGAAATAATGATAAGAATTTACCGGAGTTCCGAGAATGTGCTCCTATAATTAGATTTTTTATTAATAGAAAGTCTGATGCAATAGGTGTACCAATTGAATCTTTACAGAAAGATGATAAGGGTTACTATGTATGGAAAGCTAAAGATCGAAAAACTATGCAGGCGGGAAAGGGATTGAATCCTATATTTCAAATAGAAAAAGTTTATATAGTTCTTGGTAAACTTAAAAGACTGTATTATGGCGTTTGTAATATGAGAGTGATTAAAGAACCAGGTAGTTTACAATTACACGATATTGTCTTAATTTCTCCCCCGAAAAACCTGAAAGACGGAATGACCGTCAGTTTCCCACCCGAAAGGTATAAACTTATGCCTGGGGATAACGTTAAAGTTGTGATTGGTAAACAGGAATAAGTCTTCAATTAATGATTCTAGGTTAACTATTCTTCTTCTTGTGTAATATTTTTAGTTGTCTGATTCAAAGAGTTAAACCACTGTTTTTTGTAGGATATTTTAAGGAAGAGAAGAAGAAGAATCATCGAAATAGGGCATAAAATTAGAGCACCGTTCATTCTCCATTTCATTAGGTAACCTCCAATTGGTGCAGCTAAACACCACATGCCGGTTCCAACAATGTAGATAATACCTACTATAGTACCCTGGTATTTTTTACTCACATACGAAGAGAACAGTCCAATCAGCAGACAGAAAAGGATTACATCACCCGCTGCCACCGGAAGTGCCGATATCCAGATAATATATTGCGCAAGGATGCTTTCCGGGAAAAACGAAGCCGCATAAGTGATGCAGACACCTATAGTACCGATGAGTGAAGATACTATTATTAACTGTGTGTTTGAAAAAAAACGTTGGAGTATAGGTAACAATATACCGGTAGATACTATTAACCAAATCCCGATCAATCCAACAAATATACCAACGGTTGTAACATTAAAGCCAAAAACTGTTTTAGTAACTGCCGGCATAAAATTATAATACGTCCCCCATGAAAATTGGTCTAAAATGTGTATTATCATCAATAGATAAATAATTTTATTGTTGAATAGTTCCTTGATGTTTTTCGGTTGAAAATACTCCTTAGGATCCTGTTTATTTTTATAAAACAGTGTTTCAGGAAAAGTCATCTTAGCATAGACAAAAAGAAATATAGATAGTAGTAGAAGTATTATAAAAGGCAGCATATAAGAATACCCGAATGGTTTATAATTCCCAAGCCAACCACCGAGCATTGGACCGAGCCCGGCACCAATCCCAATAAAAAACTGTAGTAACGCCTGATTTTTTACCTTTTTATCATTTTCAGTCACATCATTTATCGCTGCTGAACAGACAGGTCTTATTGCCCATAAAAAACCATATATGACAGCTCCAATAACAAAAACCCAAACAGCTTGAATAAATAGAGAAATAAGAGTAAAAAAGCCGAGGCAGAACATACCTAAAACAGAGAAATAAATAATTTTTTTGCGTCCAAGCATATCTGATAATGTGCCGAATACAGGGTTTGACAACATTCCGGCAAACCTGAACATAGAAATAAACAAACCGAAAAGAACTCCTCGTTCAGACATAGACATTTCTATCGGCAGCAGCCCTGAATCTGTTGAAAAAAAGAGAAAGGTCAGTATAGGGGTTGTTAACCCTGTAGCAAATTCTGAAATTGATAGTGTAACATAAACAGACCTAATACGGTGCGAAGGCAACCAGTCCCTGATTGTGTTTAAAAGTGATAGCATAATGTTATACAATACCCTGATCCAACATTGAATCAACTACTTTAACAAAACCCGCAATATTTGCACCTTTCATATAATTACCCGGAGAACCATATTCATCTGCTGCTTCTAGACAGGTTTTATGGATATTTTTCATGATATTTTGTAATTTGCGGTCAACTTCTTCACGAGCCCAGCTTATTCTCATGCTGTTCTGGGCCATCTCCAATCCAGAAACAGCGACTCCACCTGCATTTGCGGCTTTTCCGGGAGCATATAGGATATTATTATCCATGAAAATTTCAATCCCCTCTGAAGTTGTCGGCATGTTTGCTCCTTCACATACAAGTAAGATACCGTTATTTATCAAATTTTGTGCATCCTTAGCATTAATTTCATTTTGTGTTGCACAAGGGAAGGCGCAATCTGCTTTATGGTTCCAGAGCGGGTTGGAGTTCCGGTTGGGATCAACAGGAGTATATACTGTTTTCGGATATTTGTCACAATATTCTTTAATTCTGCCACGTTTAATATTTTTCAGCTCCATTACAAAATCCAGTTTTTTTCTGGTTATTCCACTTTCATCGTAAATATATCCTGAAGAGTCAGACAGAGTAACAGCTCTACCTCCCAGATCAAGCAATTTCTCAACTGTATGCTGTGCTACATTTCCAGAACCTGATATAAGACATGTCATTTGTTTTAAGTTAGTATTTTTAGTATTTAGCATTTCAGCCGCCATATATACAGTCCCGTATCCAGTTGCTTCGGGGCGAATAAAACTTCCTCCCCAGTTGAAGCTTTTTCCTGTCATTACTCCGGTAAATTCCCGGGTAAGTTTTTTATACATCCCGAATAGAAAACCGATTTCTCGTGTACCAACACCTATATCTCCTGCAGGGATATCAGTATTGGGCCCAATATGATGAAATAATTCACTCATAAAACTTTGACAGAATCTCATAATTTCATTGTCGGATTTACCTTTTGGGTCAAAATCTGAACCGCCTTTCCCACCGCCCAATGGAAGCGTTGTTAAAGCATTCTTAAAGACCTGCTCGAATGCAAGAAATTTTAAAATTGAGAGGTTCACTGATGGGTGAAAGCGAAGCCCACCTTTGTAAGGGCCTATGGCACTGTTCATCTCAACCCGGAAGCCTCTGTTGACAATAATTTTACCTCTGTCGTCCATCCATGGAACACGGAACAAAATGACTCTTTCCGGTTCCGTAATTCTCTCGATTATATTAGCACGACGGTATTGGGGATTTCTATCAAGTACTGGTTTTATTGAAGTGAGTACTTCAATAACCGCCTGCTGAAATTCTTTTTGATAGGGGTCTCTTGACTTAATTTTTTGTATTATTTTATTCATTATTACCTCCTCTGAAACTAAATTTTCTCAAAACAACATTTTAGTTCACGGATTTAAATAAACTCTTTTTTAAATTTAATTAGTAATAACTCACGAAAAGGTTTTCGTGCAATTTCTAATTACTGCTTTAGATTTTCTTCCATCCAGCTTCATTGTTAAAGGTGATTCGAGTTATATAATTTGTAACAGTTTTCATCGGTTGAGGACTCGAGTCAATGCATATTAATAAAGCTGTGATGTTTATTAGAAACAGTAATATAGCCTATTTCTATGGAACATATGTTATGAAAAAAATGTGTGCCCTGGGATGGCTCAGTCTGTATTGAATCTACCGTTGTTTCTATTATAGCTTTTATGCCGGATAAATCATTCCATTTAACCGGAATTCCCAGTCATTTATCTGCAGAACCCCATCTGCCTGGACTTATCAGTAAATAATTTCGCTTTTCTTTCAACAACTGTTTTACCGAATCCAAGGGCGATAAAAGCTATTCCTTCTTCAGGTTGAATATATATTAAAAACAATAGGTGATCATCTTGGCGGTATCAAAAATATCACTGTTTAATTCTTCAGGATATTCTGCATTTAAAGAAATGCTGGAAAAATCGTTTACATTTAATGTCGCATTTGCAAAAGACACATTAAACTGATTATAATCAGGATGATACGGAAACATTATATGCTATTAGAGCATAAAATTACAGATAAAAATGAACTGCAACACTTGAGTTAAGTATTATAGTCATTACAAAGCGCTGGAAGTGTACGGAGCAAGTCTTCCCCACGAGCGGGAATATTTACCGTGCGCATCTAGTAAGTTAAATCAGGGTTTTAAGTCGTAGTTTTAGCGATGAAGTGATAAAAATATAAGGTGATTAATTTACTAAAGACTTAAGGTGTTTTTATCTTCAAGATGGTCTGTAATTCCCCATGAATCAAGATTCCATTTTTCATTATAGAGGGAAAAAATATTAATGGAAGTATTAAATAGAGAAAACTTTCTTATACTTTTTAAGGGAAGTCCAATAACCCTATAAAAAAAACATTCAAGTACACCCCCGTGAACTACCAATAAAATTGTTTTTGAAGATGTATTTTCTACTGTTTTGTTAATACAGTTTAAGGTTCTTTCTGTAAACTCATTTAAACTTTCTCCACCAGGGATTTTGTATTCAGGGTCATGTGAAACCAGTTTTTCTTTTATGTCAGGATATTTTCTATTAAGTTCAGAGAAAGATAGTCCCTCAAGGATACCATATTTTCTTTCTCTTAAACCTTTAACAAGTGTTATGTTTAGATCTAGGTGTTTATTAATTATCTCAGCAGTCTGTACTGCCCTGCCAAGATCGCTAGAGTAAATCTCTTCCAAATTTTCTTTACTTAGCCTTTTTTCGGTTTTTTCTGCCTGTTGAATGCCATATTCAGTTAGAGAAGTATCAGAGTGTCCCTGAATCCTTTTTTCTGTATTCCATATGGTTTCACCATGCCGAACCATAATAATTTTTTTTCTTTTATTCATAATTAATTAAAGATGTATTATATCTAGCTTGTTTCATATAAGCAAAACACAAAGATATGCACATTCCTCTTAAAATTTAGTTAGTTTAATTGTTTTCCGGTATTGACCAGTATATAGCCTTTTCAGGGCAGGTGTCAATACATATACCACAACCTGTACAACGTTCACTAGAAACTATTATTGCCTTAGGGTGGCAAGGGACTTCCATAGTTAAACAGTATTTAACACATTTGGCACAGCAGTAATTAATCGACATGAATATTGCCCTGCTAGGACAGACTTCAATGCATTTCCTGCATTTTGTGCACTTTGTAAAGTCAATTACTGGATATTTTACTTTTAATTTTTTATTATTCATAAATGATCTGATACCTTACACAATTTATTTTTAGCTAAATTGTATCTAGTTTTGAGTATTTGTAAATAATAGCTGAAATTAACCAGCTTAAAATAAATATACCTATAATAATATATCCCATACTGCCTAAATTATTATTTATTTTATTTACAAAAGACCAAAATCCCCCTGAAAGTTCAAGATTATCTGAAATTATACAAAGTGCCTCTAAACCGCCAATTAAAAATGCCACTAAAAAAGAAACTAGTGTAATAGTCATGTTATAGAACAGTTTTCTTATCGGTGTTAAAAATGCCCACCCATAAACTCCGAGCATTAATACTCCGTCTAATGTATCAATCAGACACATTCCAGACATAAATATAAGTGGATAGATCATTATTACCCAAATAGAAAGTCCAGCTGCTGCCTGAGTTGAGGAAATACCCAGAAGAGCTATTTCGCTGGCCGTATCAAATCCTAAACCAAATAGAAAGCCAACAATGTACATATGCCAGCCTTTAGAAACAAACTTAAAAAGAGGTCTGAATATTCTGGCAAATAACCCCTTTTTATTGTAAAGTTCTTCCAGCTGTTTATCATTATATACTTCGCTCTTTTTATACCCTCTAAAAACCTTATAAATATCAAGAAAAACAATAAAGTTTATAAAAGCGATAATAAGTAGGAATACTGATGAAACAGATGCGCCGATCAATCCGCCGATCCTTTGAAATTCAGAAAGATGCTCACTCATATATATAGTGCCCAAAGCCACCATAAATGACATAATAAGCACCACTGAAGAATGACCTAATGAAAAGAAAAAACCAACACTTACAGGAGATTTTTTCTCCTGCATAAATTTTCTTGTTACGTTGTCTATTGCTGCAATATGATCTGCATCAACAGCGTGCCTGAGCCCGAAGCCATACGCTAAAAGAGATAGTGCAAGCAGTTTGGGATAGCCGTAAAAGAAATAAAAGGCTAAAAGCCAGGCCCCGATGTTCAGCAGTACTAAAAATGTAAACAGGATAATTATCCTATTCCGTATATTGAGGCCAAAATATGTGTTAAAATTATCCATAAAACAAACTTATATAAATATTACGAATATTGTATTCGTAATATTTATAGCTGTTTTTAATACTTTTTTCAACATTTTAAGGCTTTGTTTAATGTCTTTTTGATAATATTTTCTAAATTTATAGTTTTTTCTTCTTATATTCAATATAGACAAAAAAATCTAATTGATTTATTGTAATTCTATTCACTTTATTTCCATAAACTTTGCATCAGCTTTAGCCATTATTTTTCCATTATAGATAATTGAAGACTTCATATAAAATAACGGACGCTTTATTTCTAATAATTCACCATATAAATCAATTTCTTCAGTACACGGGATCGAGTCAACAAAACGAATATTCATATGTGCGGTTACTGCTTTTATGCCATTATGAAACAGGCAATGCACCATGGCTGAATCAAGTAATGCACATTGTACTCCTCCATGTAAAATTCCTTCATATCCCTGCATAACTCGTGATGATTTAAAATGTGAATGAACTCTTCCATCTTTCAAAAGCTCAAACTTTAAAGCTAAACCCCAGCGGTTATGTTCACCACATAAAAGACAGTTATAGTGACCATGAATTTTGCTGTACTTCTCATCATTGATTGTATTCATAATTTAATCTCCTTTAATCAATCTTTAATATATTAGTTTATTTACTTAAACCTTCCATCTGATAAAGTTTTTTTAGGATGCATGCCTTTTTTATACCATCCATCTTTTTCTGATATTATTTCATCAAACTGAGTTATGTATGGTTTAATATCAAGGACCGGTGTGCCATCCAGAATATATATTTCATTCAAAATAACTCTGTTATTTTTTACTGAATCTATTTTAACAATAGACAAACCAATAGCATTAGGCCTTTTGGGTGAACGTGTCGCAAAAACTCCCCTAAGTTCATTATCTAAAAAAGGTTTTACTTGAAGAGAGAACCCGTTGATTTTATGGAGATGGAAAATAACATAGCAATGAGAAAAACCTTCAAGGTCTTTCAAACCATCCAGATATTTATCAAAAACTTCTATATATCCATTTCCTTTAGATATACCTGCTCCCTGTATCGGCATATTCTCTATTGTTTTA
>CAZGAI010000067.1:11499-12008 GCA_964523175.1 uncultured Victivallales bacterium
AAACTCTGAACATACTTTTCCAATATAATTAAATTCTGGCATATTGTTACCTCTATAAGTCCATGTTTGTTATTTATATAATTTTATCTGTTGTTTTTGAAGACGTTTATAATAAAAATTCTGATTATAAAGAACAGCTACCGGATTATGGCCTGTTACACGATCTTTAGCAACTAAAGTTGTTACCGGCGCATCAGAATACTTTGTAAAAAGCATATCATGCCCCACACATAATACTACAATAATATTCATATAAGTATTTGCAAAATTTAAATCCATTTTCTGAACTGTCATGATGTCTATCCTTTACTATATATCTTTTTTAACTCCCTGCTAGAAGTATTATAATCGAATATAATTTTATCGCCAACCTCAACTATTCCGCCTGAGATTACTCTACAGAATATTCCTTCATGCAGCATTACTGATTTTCCGATTATTCGAAAAACATCACCATTATTATCATGAGATTCATCTTTACCAATTTGAATTACTTCCAGCTCTACAGT
>CAZGAI010000068.1:0-11810 GCA_964523175.1 uncultured Victivallales bacterium
TTTTTCGTATAATTCGTGGTTAAAAAGAGCTTTTCAGACACCCTCTAATTAATATCTTAACATCAATTGTTTATTAATTACAATCGTGTTTGTTCATCTCTTTAAAAATTTTTTCTTTAAAAAAATAACAGTGAACGTAAACAGGCTTAATAATGCTGTAACCAAAGGCGGCGGTGCAGGGTTTCCCGGAATATTGGCCTTGTCTATTGCACTGTTCGGTGTAATATTCATCCTGAATATTATATCGTTATAATCCTGGTCACCAAGATTATACAAATCCTCTATTCCTATATTAATATATCCATTGTCATCTACTATCGCAATATGCCTAAGGCCATCAGGATTAAGCTCATCAACGGTGTAGTAGGTATGTCCATCTGGATTGTTATACCCGTTTGCCTGAAGCCAGAAACCTACGTTATCTCCTTCATTGAATGTTCCCAAATCCATTGTGTCACCCGCTACAAGCACGCCTCCCTT
Source organism: uncultured Victivallales bacterium (assembly GCA_964523175.1). GTDB lineage: Bacteria > Verrucomicrobiota > Lentisphaeria > Victivallales > GWF2-38-69. The sequence goes on from CAZGAI010000068.1 coordinate 481, forward strand.
GTACAGACCCGATGCATTATCAAATATAGTATGTTTAGCCAGTATATTGTTATTGTCATCAAAAGTAAAATAACCGAATGAATTTTTGTAACCCGCACCTTCATCAATATACGTGACTGACAAACCTCCAGTACCAGTAAAATGAAGGTTAGGGTCAGTTGTTGAGTTTATAAAAGCCGGTTCAATACCGCCATATTCTGGAAATAAACTCTGGATACTGCTTAGCTCTGCATCCGAAACAGAAACATTATACATTCCTTCAGGTACATCATATTGCCCAGCAAAAACAGATATGCACAATGGGAATATAATTATAAATAATAAAATTTTAGCTATAATTTTCATTTTTCTATCTCCATTTATTAATTATACTAAATAAATAATTTTTATCTATGCTTTTTATCTCAATTTTAAATTATTTATTATATTTACTTAGCTAATATTAAAGCAAATAACATGCCAACTAGCTATAATTCATTCTATCATGCTGTTTGTCAGCATGTTAGAATGAATAGTAAAGTCTTTTACTATGGACTTAACTACTGCAATATTTATTGCAGATATAAATATTATCATCTTATAACATTCATAGGGATAATATGTTACCTATACATAACCGTTGATTTAAATTTTCATATTGTTGCATTACTTCATAAACTTTAGAAAATTACTGTTAAAGTATTGCATAAGCTGGATAGTATCTGCCAAGATAGGTTTACTACGATAATGTGTAATTGTTTCGCTTTAATTGAGTATGTTTTGTATGATTGTTTTTATAAGAATTTTAATGTTTAATTTAAAACTTAAATTATTACTATAATAAAGTTCGTTAATATTCCTCACAAATGAATCCTTACTCTTTTCATTCATCATCTCATTAATAGTAAACACTGCAGGTCTATAATTTGACATGTCGTTAATTAATTCCCTGCCTTCTTTTTTTAATGGTGTATTGCCAGTTAGGAAAAGTTTTCCTTTTAACATCTGCAATAAAAGTGGGAATTTATTCAGTGAAAGCTTAAAAAATAAACTGTTTATCAAAGTATTTTTTTTCTTTTCTATAAAGTCGAGAGTTTCTTCTTTATCAGGATCTGAAGATATAATGCACACTTGTTTGTTATATAACAAGCTGGTAAAAGGTATCAGTAAAAAATATAAAGGGAACTGCAGAGCTGTGATAATAAGGGCTAGTATCCCAAAAAAAACTTTTTCAATAATATCTAAAAGTGATTTTTCTTTAATCCTGGATATAATGAAGTCGTCAGGTACATCAAGGGTTTCACCTGTTTCAGGGTCTATAATCAATTTTCTAAATATAATTTTATTTTTTATTTCAATTCCAGAACCTATATATGTGTTGTCATAAACTATGGCATTTTCAACTTTAGACATTTTATCAATAAATGAGTTGGAGCCAATAATAGCCAAAGGCCCGATAACAGCATCATGAAGTCTTACATTATTTCCAATGGCAGAGGGTTTGTGTAATTGAGTCAATCTGGAAATTTTAACATTCTGCCCCATAAAAATATTATCTTCAGTGTTGTATCCCGGGATCGCATAGTTTTTTGAAAAATATTTAAGCTGGTTAATGGCAATTTCGAAATAATCATGAATAGAGTTAATAATATTGACATTAATATCTTTATTTGAATATTGTTCCATTGTCGCAAAATCCAAATTCTCAAAATCATTAATAACAAATAACCCCCCTGCTTTATGAGCAAATACCTCAGTATTAATATTTTTATTTATCAAAGCAAAATCAGGTTTTTTCTTATCATAATTAACAAAAATCAGGTTATTAAACAAGAGCAGTTTTTCATTACCGATAAAACCTTTATTTTTATTGACAATATTTTTCAAAGAATCCCCAGATTTAGATAGTGCGTAAGTTATATTAACGCCCCACTGGGTTCCATCTGTTAGATATTCATTTAGTTCTGCTTCCGACGAGTCTGCAGCAATTCTTATATCTTTTATTCCAATAAGGACGCATAGGTCAATATAATACTCAATTATAGGCTTATTTAAAATTTTTAATAGATGTGGCTGAATATCCGGGAAGAATTTATGAGTCCATAAATTTAAATCAGCACTGCTGCTTATTATACATTTCATAAAAATAAACTTTCCAGCAAATTTTCAATAATATTTATAAATCATTTTTTAAACTTTTAATGCAAATATACTATTTGTCAAGTTCTGCATGTTGATTAAATAGTATACCACTTATATCTTTAATCTACCAGATGCAGAATATCATTATTCATTTTAGAGTATATGGATGAAAGTTTATAGTGAAAAAGATTAATAAAAAAAGACAATTGAGGGAACTTGAAAACAGTTTAAACTTCTTTACTCCAGGAACAACTAAAAAAACACATCTGCTGAGCATTGATATTATAGTAAATATTATTTCTTTTCTACTCAGGTTTTTTTTATTGGATAAAACCGGTTATAAGAATGCCCTATCTCTGAGATTAAAAAAAATAAATATTCATTCGAATAAAATACCTAAGTCTTTCCGCGGTTTTAAGATACTTTTCATATCAGACCTTCACATTGACATTATACCCGAAATGAAAGATATACTGCTGGAACTGATCAACAAAGAAAACTTTGATCTTTGCTGTATTGGCGGAGATTATAAATTCAGAAATATAGGAACTCCTTTTATAGCACAGAATTTCATAAAAGACCTAGTTTCAGAAATAAAGAAAAAAACAGATATAATATCAATTTTAGGTAATCATGACCAATATGAATTTGCTCAATTCCTAGACAGTATTGGAGTAAAAGTGCTGATCAATGACAAATTAGAAATTAAAAGAGAAAGTGAATCTATTTTTATCTGCGGTATTGATGATGCAGGTTACTATGGTGCACATGATTTCGACGAAGCATTGGAAGGTATCAATAATGCAATTAATCCTTTTAAAATATTATTATCACATACTCCTGATGTCTTTAAAGAAGCTGAATCACGTGGTTTTGATATATTTTTAGCCGGTCATACCCATGGAGGGCAAATATGCCTACCAGGAAGAATACCCATTATTACAGAAACAAATGCACCTAGAAAAATGGTCTATGGTCAATGGAGATATAACAATATGACCGGTTATACTACTTCCGGTCTTGGATGCAGCGGAATACCGGCAAGATTTTTCTGCCCACCCGAAGTTGCTATTATTGAATTATAAAAAAGTATTTGGCATAGACGGATTTAGATGAATAGTAAATACACACCTAATTATGCCGGATTAGCAGTTGACAGATATAATTAAACACAATAGTATAATATAAGAGACTACATAAAAGTATTTTCTTTATAAATATAGTTTAGATTCAAATAAAAATAATTAATCGCGTTCTATATCATGAAATTACTGTTAATACTATTTTTTTCTATTATTTCTAATTTTGCATTAGCCAAAACATTTGCAACATTTAACCTTGTTATAGCAAACAACACAAAAAGCACTTTTACTGCAGAATGCATAGGAAGCAAAGGCGATGATAGTGTAAAATTTTATTACGATTCAAACTGGAAATATTCAAAAACTGAACTAAAAACGCTTAATCCGGGAGATAAAATAACATTTCATGCAGGAACCTACACCCACCGTACTATCAATATTCCGAGGATATATTCATCAGCGCCATATATCAGTGATAAATCTTTTTTTTCTTTAACTTTGAATAAGGTTTCAGACGATAAAGATATATTATGCAGTGTTAAAACTGTGTGGCAGGGCGGCAATGGTGACTACGACCCTGAGGAACATAATACACGGTTTTATTATTACCGCTATACCGGAAGTTTTGTATTAAAAAGCAGCACTTCAATCGATAAAAAAGCGGATTTCTATTTGTTTGGAATTTCTCATTTTGGATCAAAAAATTACTCTGACAAATACATCCTTACATGTGATGAATTATGGAGTAAAGAGGCAGGCTATTACATGATTGAAATACAGACATCAGCAGACAAAGCTGGTAATAAAGAAAAAATGGAACTGTATTCTCCGGGAAACAATTATCCCTTGACAAAAGGCACTGGCTGATTTCAGTCAAACTTAACCTTATTAATAATAAATTCTATCAAAGAATCTTCTGCGTGTTTTTGCTTGTTCCCAATGTCCATCGAAACATGATAAGCATTCCAGTCTGTATCACTGGTACTTTTATATTTTCTCCTGAAAGCTTTAAAATCATGAGTAGATATTTTTTTTGAACTATACCAGGATAATAGGATGATTTTACGGTCATTTAATGATGCAACAATTTTTCTAACTAAAAACGGTTGTGCATTAATATCTATAGTTATAATATTATCTTCAAGAATAGTCCAGCCTGCACCTCGAAGACAGTAATCAGGCGGATGAATATCATGAATATTATTATTAACCTTAAAATTTATAAGAGTAATCGCATTTCCATTTTCATGATAAAAGTAATATTTATCCGTATTGCTTTTTTTATAAAGATTCTGCTCTATACCATTCAAAGAACTTTTCTCACCATACCAGCCATTCAAAGGATAAATACCGGTATCAAGCCTAAATGAAGGAGATTCCGTATCAGGTGAGTAATAAAAAAATATCAGTACAATAAAAAGTGTAAAAGAGCACCAATAAACACCATTTCTCCTTGTAAGGTAATATTGCGACTGCCTGTTGTGCCACCACCCGAAAAAAAAGAAAACTATTGCTGCCAGGGCCTTAATAAATAGGATATTAACTCTTATTCTGATATTAAGCTGACCTAGTATATAACCAATAATATAACTTGACGTGGGAATAGAAAGGAAAACTATCAAATAAACCGGTAAAAGTATTAGAAAGACTGACCACCCAAACAATAACCATACACAACTCAATGACAGCAGTACTGCTGCGCTTATACCAAAGAAATTTATATCCAGTTTATAACCTAAAAATAAAAAAATAATTGAAAACAAAAGCAGAACCAATGCAAAATAATCGGTTTTTTTTACAGCGTTATGTAAGTTTCGATAGTTTAGAATCAGTGCAGCAACTGCAATAACTATCCATACAGGACCATCTCTATCCAGAGGAGAATTGCACCATGCATTCCAAACCCATGGTAAATAGAAAATCACAGGTATCTGCATAAGTATGAATATCAAGCATTTTAACATAAAAATTTAATCCTTAAAAAAAAACCTGCAGTGAAAGAATATTGCAGCAGCCAAAATAATCATAATGTACCCGGCCCAAAGGTGAATTGGGCTGATTATTACAACTTCTCCGTAAATTGAAAATAGTAATACCAGAAGACATAACCGTATAGTATTTGTTAATAATACGATGGGGATAATTAAAATAAAATGCAGCACTCTTTTCCAGTATGAATTGTAAAGCAAAAGTACAATTATCCAGCCAATCCACACCATCATTTCAAGAAGAACAATTCCACTGCAGGCTGTCGTTATCGCCACCTTTCCAGTTCCTACGGATATTACTGTTGAGTCCGAGGTAATATTCATCCCTAAAATGGACAGGATACTTACTGTCAGATTAGTGCAGATAAGGCGAATGGGCAAACTGATCCAGTAGAAAATATTTTGATACAGCGGTAGTAGTAGTATTAGAACAGCAATCGGAATCGCTGTTTTTACTAATATTGTCCTTCCAGCAATATAAGATATTAAGCTGGTAATACAGAAAAAAATGGAAAAATAGATAACCCAATTACTCTGATAACTGTACATTATAGAAATGAATAAGGTCAGTATTCCGAAATAAAGAAGAACCCACTTTTCTATATTCTTAAAGTTATGCGGTTTAATTTTATTTTTTAATACTGCAGCAAAACAACACCAAATACTTATCAATGCCAATAATATTGTAGAAATTATTATATTGGATTGTATTATTAAGATCCACACAGAAGAAACCATAGTACCCAAAAATAAGAAATGCAGTATAATGTATTTCAAAAGTACTTGATTTATTTTCTCTTCGTTTTTTACATTGTCCATATCATTTTTCTTAAACAGGCAATTAAGTAACTCCGCTAATTATTTTTTTGCAACTTCCTGAGTTTATCTATGTACTCTTGAGCCTCATTGCTTTGGGGGTTAAGTTCAAGAGTTTTAATAAACTCTTTTTTTGCATCCGGATATTTTTGTTGTTCAAAAAGTATTTTACCAAGGTTTAGCCTGGCTATCCACAGCTTTGGGTGGGTTTTCTTTGCCTGAAATGCGTAGCTAAGAGCTTCAGCACTTTTGGGATTTTGTTTTGCCAGCACATCGGATAAGTTTACAACTGCAATAGCCCAGTTCGGGTATAATTCCAAAATTTCCTTATAACACTCTATTGATGCTTTCAAATCGTTCTGTTTATATTTCAACAATGCCATTTCCAGGAGGGCGTACCTGTTTACTGAATCTATCGAAAGTGCATCCTGCAGTATTTTTTCTGCTTCGCCGAGCTTATTAATTTTAATTAACTGTCTGGCGAGGAGAAGGTAATATGATGTTTTCCGGGGTGAGCTCTTTACAGCCAGTCGATATTCCTCTACAGCTTGATTGTAGTTACTTTTTTTGACTGAAAGCCGGGCCTTATATCCAAAACCCAAAGATTTTAGCTGGTGCTTATCGGACTGAATTAGTTTGTCCGCCAAATTAAGGATTCCCGATTGATCGTTACAAAGAACGTAGGTATCATGCAGTGCAGATAATATTTTCACATTAGTAGGTTTTAACACAAATGCTTTTTTAAGCTGAATAAGACTTTCCTTATAATTCCGCTGTTTCTGAAAGGCAATCCCAAGCCAATAGTAGCCTACTGCAGATTCAGGATTGGTTTTAATTATACGTTTAAAAGCTGTGATGGCTGTATCATTGTCACCACGGGTAAATGCAATTCTTCCGCTTACCTCCAATGCATCAATATCTTTGTTATCCTTATTAAGTACAAAATCTGCTTCAAGCTCAGCCTTTAACGTTTTCCCGCTAACAAAATAACACCACATGAGAAACAGATGTGCAGTAATGATGCTGTTGTCGCATTTAACTATTTTATAACATATCTCTTTAGTTAAATCTACATTGCGTTCATCCCATGCAGAAGAAGCTTCATTCAATAAAAATTTTAGTAGAACATCGTTTTGGCGATGTTTAATGTAAGAACAGCTAAAATTCCTTAAGGCTGTTTCTGTCAGAGCTTGATTTCTGGTTTTAATAGCTGAGAATAATAATACCCATTGGTATGCAGGATTCTTTTTAAAAGAATTACCCGTCCATTCCAGGTATTTTATAGCTGAAGTATAATCATTGCTGACAAAAGCTGATAAAGCCTTAAGGTAATAACTGGCTTTAATGAATATAGCACCGCGCCCTTTAATTTTCTTCAATAAGACATCAATGGCCTTTGAATCTCCAAGTGATGTATAAAGCTCTGCTGTTGTTATAATAATCTCTAAAGATTCAGGATGTTTTTCTGCAAGTTTACTATATATTTGGAGGGATTTTTGAACATCACCGTATCTTCTGTAATAATCAGCAAGAATCTGTTCAGCCTGAAATGATTTATTTGATACAGCAACTGACTTCTTATAAAGCAATTCACTTTCCTTAAAATTTTTCCGTGCAGCTGCACAGTTGCCAAGACCAGTTAAAATAGCAGAGTATACAGTTGGGTCACTGGAGTCTATAGTTTTAAAAATCTGTCCCGCTTTTTCAAAGTTCTGTTTGAATACTTCTATATTACCCATAAGTAGTAAGAGGCTTGCATTGTCCGGGCTTGTTTTTATAAGTTCGTTAACAATCGTTTCCGATTTTATTAGGTCTCCGGAAAAATAATAAGCTTTAGCAAGATAGATTTTATCTATTTTGTGTAGTTTATTATTTTTAAAGAGTGGTTCCAATAACTCAATTACAGCTTTATTTGCACCTCCAGCTAGAAGGTTCAGTGCCTGCATAGAAACAGCATCCTGGTCAAATGGGTCAAGTTTCTGTACCTTAATCCATAATTTAGCAGCGGCAATATAGTTTCCGTTGCTTCTGTAAATTCCTGCTAATAGTTTACAGGCTTCTTCATTACCGGAATCTTTACTGGTAACAGCTTCAAGTAGTTGCTGGGCTTTGCGTATGTTACCTGACTTAATGGAGGATTTTGCCTCAAGCATCTGTCTGGCCACATCATACTCAGATATTGAGTAGTATATAATCACAGATATCGTTACAATAGAAATTGCTGCAGCAATTATTACTTTAATCTTTTTTGTAATTACTTGCTTTTTCATTTAATATTTTTGTTCAACCTATCCATGCAGAACAACATTTCCTTGTGATAATCCCCTACCCAGTTAATGTCATTGTTAAAAGGTTCGGAAGAAAGGAAAGATGCATTTGAATCCTCATGGTCAGGTGAAAACCCGTGCATTCCGGGAAGCGGTTTTATACCCATGTGGGACGGCACTATCTGTACGCCGGGGTCCATCAGAAGATAAGTCTCTCCATACATGTCATCATCAAAATCTATCATAAAACGTTTTTTATCGGACTCACTCACTATCTGAGACAACGGTATTTTCCTCAAGCATTCACATATAGCTTTTCTAGCTTTATCGTTGAAGAACCAGAATCGGCCCATTGTTGAATCATATGTAGCAGCATAGTCTTTCCCGAATATAAAAGGTAATGATTCCACCTGTTTTTTTACATCTACAGTTTCAGTTAAAGTCGTCATTCCGTGATCTGACATAACGTGAATGGAAACGTCTTTATAATTTTTATGTGCTTTATCTATAACCTTTTTTATTCTTTCACTGTACCATTCAAGCTTAGGAGTGATTTCCCTACCGTCTTTAGTTACTTTATGAAGAAGTGCATCCATTGCTGCCGTATACAAAAAGGCAAAGCTAATATCCTTTTTCTCAATATCAGCTACTAAGGCATCAATATTATCCTGCTCTGACAAACGCCAATTTGAGATGTGATGCGGTATATTCCTGTCAACAAGTTGATCAGCAATATTGGGAACCGGTGAAAGACCACCAGGTACAAATATGTCAGTCTTTTCAATGTAGTCAAAGTAGTGTATTTTATCAAACGGCATTGAATATAACTCAAAATATCCCGAATAACCATAGTGATGAGCTACTATCTTTGAGAACTTGTGCCTAACTCGCCAGTTATCAGTTAAAAATGTTGGTAAATATTTCAAGCCAAGATATTTGATTGCTTTAAAAGGAGATTTTTCCGGTGCGTAGTAGTAAAAGCTTAAATGCTTATGCTCTGTTGGTGGAGTTCCAGTTAATATAGTTGGGATCGCTGTGCATGAATAACCAAACTGCATTTTAGCAGAAGTTCTGTATGGTAACTCTTTTTCCAGAAAAGGTCTGTTTTTGATGACTTCCCATCCCAAAGCATCGATAAAAATAAATATATCCAAATTTTTCGCCATAATAAACTCCTAAAAAGCTATTTTTTTTAAGTTAAGCAAAGTAAATTTTATATGAACAAACCAACAAAATAATCCGCGATAACTGATTATTAATGTTTTAATAATTATATACAGTTATAGTCTAAATTCAATACCAAAATCTATATCTATATCAGCAGTTTCATTGAAATATGGCAATAAGGATGATATTTATTTATTCATAAGCTATAATTTAATTTAAAATTAACTTTCTTTTTTAATTCTGAAAGCGGGCATTTATGGACAGTTATAGAATACTGGCAGTTGATGATGATTTGGTTGATCTGGAATCTATAAAACGTTCACTGAGAAATGAAAAAAGCATTAAAGACAAAAGTTTTGAAGTTAAAACATTTACATCCGGTGAGTTATGTCTGGATTTCTTAAAAGATAACGATTGTGATCTTGTTCTACTTGACTGTAATATGCCGAAACTTAGTGGGTATGAGACATGTAAATTAGTTATTGAATTAAAACCTGAACTGCCGGTTATAATGCTGACCGGGATGACTGATGATAATTCTATTAAACGCGCATTTGAATCAGGTGCTGTCGATTATACGACAAAACCAATCAAAAAAACAGAACTTATCATGAGAATAAACAATGCCCTTCGCATTAAAGATTCCGAGTTTGAACTTAAAACCTTGTATTCAGGTTTACTGCAGGATTTGTCTGTTGCATCAAAAGTACAATCATACGTAATACCGGATTGGTGCAGAATAGAACAAGACCTTCTTTTTATCTCCTTTTATCAGGCTTCCAATAAAGTAAGTGGAGACCTTTTTGATATTATAAAAATCTCAGAAAATAAATATTGCCTCTATGTGGGTGATATTTCAGGTCATGGAGTTCAGGCAGCTTTATTGATGGTTGCTATTCAAACTGTAATAAAAATGTTTATTAATGATGATATCCATGACCTGCAACTTCATCTTGTATTAAATAAATTAAATAAAATTATGGCCGAAAAATTTTTACATAAGAACTATCTGACTATTTTAATTGGCATATTGGATTTGGAGGATAACACTTTTCAATATCAAACTGCAGGCCACCCTCCCCTGATTACATACAACACCAAAACCGGTGAAGTTAATACAATCAATGATACTGGTAATCTGCCGGTTGGAATGCTAAAAGATACATTCTATTCTGAGAATGATATTAATACACTGCAAATAAGTAGCGATATAGCTTATTTTATGTATACAGACGGTGTTTTTGAGTGCAATAGTTCTGATAACAATTTTTTGGGCCTGAATGGTTTAATTGATATTGTTAAAAGCATTGAACCAACAGGTAACATTGTAACTATTCAGAGAAAAATTGTAGATAAAATCAAACAAAAAGGATTTTTATACGAAGATGATATTACCTTTCTAGCATTTCAATGTACAGATAATAGTGCTAAATCCATCTTTTTAGAGCTCATTCCCAGTATAGAAAATGTTGAAAAAATTGTAAAAGAAATAATTATATTCGTAAAGACAAATACATCTGATAATACCCTGGATCCTAAAATAGAGCTGATATGCAATGAAATTTTGAATAATATCATTATTCATGGTTATTTTCACCTGGAATCTGGTGATTCTCCTAAAATTTTAATTGAAGTCATCTGCTCTGAAGAGAAAATAGAGATGATTTTTTGGGATCATGGGATCGAATGGAATTTTGATAATATATCTATTAAGGATGGTTCTTTTTTTGTCGAAGAAGATGAATATGACCTCTCCGGGAGAGGATTAAAAATCATACAAACACTAGCATCCTCTTTTTCAACTGATAGGTATGGAAATATTAATGAAACAAAAGTCTCTTTGTTATTATTTTGACCCCCAGTCAAAATTGATTAGCCTCAATAATGAA
>CAZGAI010000069.1:0-11763 GCA_964523175.1 uncultured Victivallales bacterium
AAGTTAGTAACAGTTTTTGTATTTTTTTCATGATTATTGTTATTTATCTGAATCAATAATATTCTTTAACCTTCTGTTCAGTGCCTGATGTGAAATACCAAGCATTTTAGCTGCTAGTGTCTGATTATTATTGGTCCTTTTCATTGCTTCATTTATCAAAATATCAGCAAATTCTCTAATGTGGGGAAGTGGATCTATTTCTGAGATAAAGTATTCTGCATCAGTTTGTGATATTTTTTCAAAATTGAGATCTTGAGCATTCTGTTCTATATGCTTTTGAAAGATTTTACCTGACAACATTTTAGATGTATGATTAACAACAGCATCTTCAACCATACTTTTTAGTTCTCTAATATTTCCGGGAAAATCATAAAGCTGGAGTATTTGTATTAAGCCCGAATGGTAAGTTGGTACTTTTATATTAAGCTTATCTGCAGATGCATTTAAAAAATAGTCAAGTAGCAGTGGAATATCTTCTTTTCTATCTTTAAGAGCAGGGAGGTCTATACTGTGGGTAATAAGTCTATAATACAGATCGTTTCTAAATAGTTTTTTGCTGCATAAGTCCTTTATGTTACAATTAGTTGCTACTATAACCTGAGTTTTTGCCTTTTTTACGTCATCAGACCCCAGCGGACTGTATTCATTTTCCTGAAGCAGTCGTAGTAACTTTACCTGTGAAACTAAACTTAAATCACCTATTTCATCCAGAAAAAGAGTTCCTCCTTCAGATTTATCCACAAGTCCTTTCCGGTTGGATACTGCGCTTGTAAATGCACCTTTAATATGACCAAATAGTGCATCTGAAAGCATTTGATCATCAAAACCGGCTATATTGCAAGCTACAAACTCACCTGTTCTCCTGCTGGATTTATGTATTGCTCTAGCTATTAATTCTTTTCCTGTACCAGTCTTACCAGTAATAAAAACTGAATTCCAGGTTTTAGATATTGATTCGCAATAAGAAAATACGGAAAACATATTAGGATTATTCGTTATAATATCCGAAAAAGCTTTTCTGTTTTTCAGTAGAGGGTGCTGCTTCATATTTCTCAGAAATTCTATCTCACTACGCAGAATTTCTATTTCACTTTTAACCTCTGTATTTGCATATGACACCGCCCCTGCAACAGTACTTTGCATTTTTTCTCTGTTAAATGGTTTTAAAATATAATCAAACGCTTCTTTTTTTAAACACTCAACAGCAATTTCTACTTTGTTTACCGAAGTTACAATTATCACAGGTATCTCAGGGTGTAAAAGTTTTATAGCGGTTAACATTTCAATGCCAGGAAGTGTCGTTTTAGTTATATCTAATATTATGAGCTTGATAGGATGCTTATCAAGCAAATCCACTACTTTACGGTCATCGGTACATTGAATTGTTTTTTTAATATTTTCATGGGATAGGATATTTTTATATAAACTTTGTAATTCTATATCATCATCAATGATTAATGCTGTACTTTCATATATATTTTTTGTGTTCATTCGGATAAAATCTTCCTGATTAATGGAATTTCTTTTTCTAAAGAGCTTCAAATATAATTAGATATCAGACGTGAAGAAGGCCTACTTTAGTCAATATCTCCTCAAATTTATCAAGAAGCTTCTTCTTGTCATAATACTGTGATATTGTTTTCTTGGCATTATCAGTAATTTTTTTACGTTCTTCAGGGTTTTCAAGGTAATAGATACACTTCTCTTTAAGATCACTCATATCCCACTTAACAGGAACATAGGTCAGGTTTGGGAAGCAGACATCCGGTTCCGTATCTATATGTTCTACTGACGGCTTTATTAGAAGTGCTCCCATAAGCATCGCTTCGTAGTCTTTCGGAGTGTATTCGCACCATCCTGATGGAGAGACAAAAATTTTACTTGATTCCATTTCCCTGTAATATTCAGAGAATCCCACTTTTTTAGTTGAAGATATAATATTAAATTTATCTGGAAGTTCATTCAAAAGTTCTATAGTTCTCACTCGATGCTGTTTCGTCCATCCTCCATAAAGAGTTGCGCGGCAGTATACGTCTATTGGCCTGTAATTACCGCTTTTCTTATACTTAACTGCATCTTTTGCACGTCGGCAAAGTGTTATAGCTCTTTTATGAAGTTTGTCATGATACCAGAGAACTTTAGATGCTGAACCATTCGCCAGATAGAGCATGCGTTTCCATAGACCGAAGTTCCAGCCCAGTATAACCTTGTGATAGTATTCAGACGAGAGCTGTGACTGAAACAGATTCGTCCATATTTCTGATTCAATACTTTCCTCTATCTGACCTATTTTTACCAGATGTTCTACAAATTCAGAAGCGCCAATAAAGTTTTTCTGATACTTATTCATATCCCGGTAAAGGTACTGCTTAAGGTAAAGATCTATATACGGCATAGAATCCCAAAAACGACTTTCATTGCCGTCTCCATAATCAAAAAAGATTATTTTTGCTTTTTTCTTATTCTTTGCAGCCTCTTTAAAAAAATCTAAAACGCCAAAACGGCCAAAATCCCAGGGGACGGATATGAAGATCAGGTCTCCGTCAAAGTTTTTAATATCTCTGATTTTCTGTTTCAGGCAATCAGATATTATCTCAGTTGAAGTAATATCAAAACGTTCTTTAAGCTCCTTTTCATAATATGTAAATGGAGCCATAGAACCATGGCCGAAACCCTTTGTAGATAATAGTAACACTTTCATACTAAAGCCTCATAAATATTTTTTAAAAGTTACTTATAACCCAGTATTTTTCTGATAAACGGTATTGGTACCATCGCAACATATTTTTCTTTTTCCTCTATGTTGAAATAGAAAAAATATCCCATAAGTAGATAAACCAGCCCGGCTGAGCAGGAAAAAATACCTAGTCGAATGATTCCCCACTGAATTGGCGGTACATAATACATCCCGGCTAAAATTACGCAGATAGATGGAACTGCAATAAAAAATGCAGGCAGATACACTTTTTTAAGGTAATAAAAAAGAGTAAAGTCACTAAAACGTGTAAATAGAGGAAATATTACAAAAATGCTGATAATAATATTGGGGATTAGTGTTCCGATGGCAACGCCTACAACACCGATTAGACGAACAAGGATAATACTTAGTACGATATTAACAGCACATTCGATCATCATAATTACTGAGAGAACTTTATGTTTTCCGGCCATCTGAAGAAATTTAAAGGATGTGCTTCTGAATAAAACTACCAGGAATACGGAAATCAGCATAATATGAGCAATCAGGAGTGCATTTTTATCTGTAATTTTTAACCAGATAAACAGTATCTGTTTTACCTGCAAAAAGAGAATAACAAAAAGACCGGTACTTATAAAGACAGTCAGCCTGCTGCTTTTTAATAATATCCATCTTATCTTTTCTTTTTCTCCAGCCTTGTGTAATGCTGCCGCAATAGCAGGCAGACTGTGCTGGAACTGTGATGAAAACTGTTCCATTACCTCAGAAATACGTGTTCCTATCTGATAAATTGCAACAGCGCCCATTCCAATCATTACTCCGAGCACCATCTTATCTGTACGATAAATAATTAAAGTAGCTATTGTAAGCAGATATGAGTAGAAGCTGAAACTTCCAATTTCCTTAAAAGCTCTAAATCTAAAATACTTTAACGAAAATTTGAATTCAGGCAGAAGTCTTTTTACGATAATATACATGATAAAGTTACCTGAGGCATTGACAATAACTGTAAAAACAGAAAGTGTCATTATTGAATACCCAAGCCTGAAAATAATGAAAATTCCAATGATATTCAAGGTGTAAGTTGCTAATAAAACGTAGTTTTTAAGGTCTGTTCTTTTGAGTCCCATTAATATTTCTGATATAGCACCGCTGGGAAAAATAACAGCAACACCCAGGCCGAATACTAAAAATACTTTTTTACAGTAATCTATGTTTCCAATATGGTTTAAATAAAAAATATTTTCCAGGTAAAATGCACCGACAATAGTAAAAAGTATAATGAACAGAGACATCAATAAATAACTTCCTATTACAGCCGCAATTAATTCATTGAATTTTGTGAAATCATTAGAGATTGTAGCTTCAGCAGTATACTTCTGCACTGATGTGCCAAAGCCGAAGTCGAGCAATAATGCATACCCAAAGATTGTCCAAAGCAGAGCCCAGTAGCCGTACAGTTCCTCTCCAAGCCCAAAAAGCAGCAGCCTTGTAATGACAATCGCCGTTATCATACGCCAAATAAGGTTGATATAGCTGGTTAGAGTATTTCTAAATAAAATTTTTCTTAAGCTGTCTTCCAATTCTATTTTCCTTTCATACCTGAAAACACAAATTCAGTACATAGTAATTATAGTTTCATCTCTTTAGTAAAGAGATGAAAACATATCTCTGAGGTGCGCCCCGGGAAAAATATTAATGCCAAATGCCGATTTAATTGTATATAACAAACTAAATAAGATAATCATTATAATAAAAATAATAAATAGAAGAAAAATAAAAGAAACTAAAAATTTAAAGACGGCAATTCCTAGATGAGGTTGAACTCTCTCTGTCTTTCTTGAATCTACTCCCAAATAAAATGTAAGGTAAAGCCTTTTTATAAACCAAAATCTTATGCGGTAATCAATTAATTTTCTAGAGGGTGTTTTAACAGCCCTACTCAGCATACTTTGGATTTCCTTACGCTGCTCATATGACAGTGATTTTTCAACGTCACTGTTAATCATTGAATAAAAATAGTCATTGTTTTTCTGCTTATCTTTCACTATTTATTACCCTCAGTAAACGAGTTATCATCAGTCGGTGGAAGCGGCATTCTTATAAATCCTGCTCATAGCTGCTATAAGTGCAAATATCAGCATTAGCTGATAATAATTGCCTGTCTGCTTTAATACCCATTCAAGAGCGGATTCAAAATATATGGCAGAAAGAGCCCCGACAAGAGCAATTGGTATGAAATTGTACTCCGTCTGTCTATAACGGAAATAATTAAATATATTTATAAAGTAGAATTTAAAGATAAAGATGAGAAATATAATTAAATTCAGCCATCCTGTTTCGGCAGCAATTAATAGGTAAACAGTTTCTACAATACCTTCTTTTTCGTTCCATGCACCTCTTTTAATATGGTCGCCGTATTTATACGGGGCATTAATTTTCAGACCGAAGTTGTTAATGCCAATACCAAAAAACTTATCGTTAGCCATTCTGACAGCACCATGAGCTAAATCAACTCTGGTCGTTGCAGATTCTTCAGGTGCCTTTTCAAATCTCTCTATAATAGTGTCCATTGCTTTGTATAGAACCGCGCCTGCCAGAATAATAAAAAGAAATGTAAAGCTTATTTTCTTAAGGCTGAAGCCTGAACAATAAGACAATAAAAATATAAGTAACAGGCTTAAAGCAAAACATGCAAGTCCTGCTCTTGAGAGTGTTGATATAATACAAATCCCTGACATACCGAAAACTGTAAATAAATATATGGTTTTAAATGTGGTTCCCCGGATATTAAGTAATGCAGCAAAAATAATACTGCTGAATACTATCATATACATTACGAGTGAATTCTGGTGCGGGAAGGGGCCATTTACCTGATATATTCCCTGTAGGTATTTCTGCTGGATAACGACCAGAAAAATATATATAATTATAATACCAATAAATTTGATTATTATATCTATATGCTTTAAGTCCTGAATATAGTTATAAAGGATCCAGTAAAAAAAATACATCCTAAGCATTTTTAATAATTCAAAATATGAATAAATAGTTACTCCTGAGTTTCTTATTGAAATGAAGCTGATTAAAAAATATATAAAGAGGAGTATGGAGCCTGGGGGGAGTATCTTTATTTGATAAATATTCCCCCTGTATACAACAAGTAGGAATAGAATTAGTACTGCAATATCTACAACAGCAATCTCAAATCCCCGTGTAGTACCTCGATACGTCTCATGTGAAAAAAAATTAATTGTTGCAGAGTCTACTCTGCATGTAAAAAATAAGACAATAAAAAGAATGAAATATTCTATCTTTTCATTCTTTTTTGAAAAGATATAGCCTATGGGAACTCCAAGAATCAGGACTGTAAAAAAAACAAGGTATTTCATTGTACTAGTAACTTTTAATTTCCGGTGGGTGATATTGGAATAGATAGGGTTGCATTTGATGCAGGACCTGTCATTAAATTCAGGAGTACGAAGGTCGGCATTAGCTTTTCAATAATCAGGTTATATTCTGTAAAGGTGCTCTTAGGTACATAGACGATATCGCTTGGGTAGAGGCGAAAATCAGGCGCTCTTCCCTGTAGGATATCCTCAACATTTACTTTATAAACTTTAGGTGTGACCATATTTCCTCGTATAATTATGGCTATATCAGAAGAGGTAGCCAGTTTTTTGCCTTTTGAATAAGCCAATGCCTGTGTGAGTGTATGGTTCTCGTTGTAAGAGACGTTGCCGGGTTTCCCTACCTCCCCTAATACAAAGATCTGTCTGTCTATTGATGAAGGAACATAAATATAATCACCATCCTGTAACGGTATGTTGTGCAGATAATTTCCTTTTCTTATAGCGTTAATAAAGCTTACAGGCAGTATCTTATTATCTCTTACAATATAAGCGTGTTCCAGATCTGCAAGTTCAACTGTATTCTCATCCTGCCATCCCGTCGCAAGCCCTTTGGCTACTGCAATAGCATCTGTAAGTTTATAGCCGCTTTTAATTTCGTAGACACCAGTTTTTGATACACTGCCGATAATTGTAAACAGTGAACTTTTAATATGGGTCGGAATAAGGGCAGCCTTTGGATTTATCAGATATCTGCTCAATTTTTTATTTATCTTTATTAATGATTCACCAACAGTTAATCCTCCGACCTTAACTACACCTGCGAGTCCGACAGATATATTGCCTCCCGGAGTGACGATAAGTCCCTTGATGGTTAGATCCTGATGTTCATAGACATAATAGTCAAACCTGTCACCGGTGGATATTCTGTATGGCTTGTGAGTTACCACATGCAGTTCCTCAAGTTTCTCCTTTATCTGAGCAGGGGATAAAGTTTTTACTTCTATCTCCTCAATATTTGCTGTTGGTGTCGATTGGTGTACAGCGGTTGTACCACAACCTGAAATAAGTAAAAAAAGTAATAAAAATATAATTGTTTTATTCATATGAAATATCTTCATTTTCTTTATTAAAATGGTGCTAAATTTTTTATTGGCCCTGATATTATAGCTAATAATTCAAAAGTAGGAATAATCTTTTCAATCACTAAATTGTAATCGGTAAAAGCTCCTGACGGGAAATACACAATATCATTTGGCATTAGTTTAAAATCAGGGGCTCTTCCTCTTAATACATCCTCGACATTCACCTTGTATACATTGGGATTTAGCAATCCGCCTCTTACAATCACTGCATAGTCGGATGATGTATTAAGCCTACCCTGTGACCATGACAAAGCTCTCAGAAGTGTAAAGTTTTCAGTAAATGCATAATAACCCGGAGATACGACTTCGCCTAAAACATAAACCTCCTGGTTCATTGATGATGGTATGTAAATATAATCACCATTAATGACTGGAATGTTGTATAGCTGGTTTCCTTTTTTTATAATTTCGTTAAAGTCAACCGGAAGAACCTTTTCCCCTCTTGCGATAAATGCGTTGTCAAGGTTTGCAAGTTCAATAGAATCTCCATCCTTTACTCCCTGTGCAAATCCCTGTGCAGCGGCAATTGCATCTGAAATTTTATAACCTGATTTAATGGAATATACTCCGGGGTTTATAACGGACCCTGCTATCGTGAAAATCGAACTTTGAATATGAGTCGGTACTAATGTTGTTTTTGGGTCAACAATATACTTACTGAATCTCTTATTGATTAAATCAGTTGCATCTTTTATGGTTTTACCGGCAATAGGTACAACTCCAATTAAACCTAACGATATTGTTCCATCCGGCATAACTATCAAAGATTTAACAGTTAGGTCAGGGTTGTCATAAACATATATATCAAACCTGTCTCCTGTTACTATTTCGTAGGATTCTTCTTTTACATTATGAAGTTTTCTGAGTTTTTGGTCTACTTCTTCTTTATTCAAAGTTTTAAAAGCTATCTGTTCAAATGGTTTGGTTTTTTTGGCAGGAGCAGACTGGTGTACCCCGGTCGAACAACCGCTGATTAGCAGTAACAAAATAGAAGAGATAGAATAGAAAAAATATCGCATAATGTTTATATCAAATATTTATAATAGTGTTTATCTATATAGTTAACTAAACCTGTAAGGTTTTTACAGTCACGTGACTTTACGAAGTCTATTAAGGATTTGTCTGCAAACTTATTTGACCTTTTGAATCTTGACACCAAAACTGTAAAGTCTGCAATAGATGTAAAAGCTGTGAAAAGCTGCCTATTTTTGTTAAATTCAAATAGTTCACATATAATATAGTCATAACTTTCTTTTTGCGTTTCCAGTAACTCCTGCAGTCTTGATTTGTCCAGGGGGAACTTGTATGTGGCACTGTTTACATGAAAATAAACTTTATCTAAATATTCAGATATTCGGTTTACATTTAAGTCATTACTGTTTTTACTGTTTTTATAGAGGAAGTCGTTTATTACATTGTCTTTAATATCATCTGTAACATCATAGACTGAATCAATGTACAATGTTTTAAGGTTTCTCTCTTTAAGCATTTCTGTAAGAAAGGCTATTGCGAAACTTTTACCTGCACCTTCAATACTGCTGCAGAAAACGGATATTGGTTTTGAGTTTATATCGCTTGAAGATATAATACCTTCTGTTATAATTTGCTGGGCCGAGTAAAAAACAGATTCATCTACAGCATCTTTATCCGGCAGCAAACCCAATAGTTTAATTTTTAAGATATCTTCAATAAAAATGCCTGACTTGACAGAAAAATCTAGATACTCGGGAAGTAAAATAATTATAAGTGCAGCTAAAAGCCCCAGTATACCGCCAATTACTGCAAGTGCCTTTCTGCTGCTGCTCTTAGGAAAACTGGGTGGAACTGCCTTTTCCAGTATTTCTATATCGCTGACATCTGCCTTGGTAATGATGACTGATGATGCGAGAATTTGTTCAACTTTCTTCAATAATTCCTGATTTAGTGCGATTTTTCTCTTTAGTCGTGAATATGTCGACTCAAGCTTAGATAAATTACCTAATTTCTCCTTGATTAGATTAATTCCTGCATTAATATCGCTGATGTTCTTGTCAACTGAATTAAGCTGACTTTCAACATTGGATTTTTCGGTTATTAATGTTTGTCTTTGAACATTTTCTCCGTAGATTATTTTTTCAGGGGCTGGTGTGTTTTTAACATTTTTGCTTTTTTCTGCTTTAAGTTTTTCAATCTCTGCTACTAAGCGTATTACTTTGGGATTCTGTTTGGTGTATTTCTGGCTCAAAATAGCCAGCTGTTTTTTCAGCATGTCAAGTTCTTTTCCAGTCGATGTACTCACTACGTAAGAAAGAGGAACCTCTTTTTTCATATTTTTGACTTCACCGGTTATATCTGCAAATCTTATCTGCAGCGTGGTTTTTAACATTTTGCTTTCTAGAAGTTTAAGCTCCAGCTCATTTAACTGTTCAAACTTTGCAGTGGTTTCACCCTCAATAGATATTACTTTATGGGTATTCAGATATTCTTGGAGCTGCCTCTCTAAATCATCAATCTTGGACCTGATTTTAGTGCTTGATGTTTGGAAATAGCTGTGTATTCCCCTTGACGAGGCATTTTGCAGGTCTATGTAGGATTTTAAAAATACTTCAGCGAGTGTGTTTGCTATGTCTGCTGCAGTTTGAGAGTTTTTATACATTGCTGAAATAGTAATAATACTGTTGTTTTTATGTTTAGTTACTTTAGTGATAGCATAAAACGTGTTTATACCCATATCCAGATTAAGCTGTTTTATTACGCTAATAATATTTTTTCGTGTCCTGATAGTCTCAATAAGTGTATCTATATCAATAGGTTTATATATTGGGGACATATCCTTCTGGACATTAACGCCTTTTGTATGCCGAAATAAAATACATTGAGCAGTCCAGGAGTCTTTGATAAAGGTTTTGGCAGTAACAGCTGCAACTATAAAAAAGATGACAGGAAGAAGAATCAGCAGCAGCAAATTTCTTTTTTTGAGGAATCTGGCAAGAAATATCCTAAGATCGATTTTAGTAAACATTGAAATAATATCATTTGATTCAGTGTCTGCTTTTTGACTAGTTTTGTTGAAATCTATTTTTTTTTCATTCATGATAATGACAATAAAATTAAAGTTAATTAAACCTGTTCCATATTTTTAGAAACCTTTGAAACTGCTCTTTTTCAGGTGTTGTTTTTGAGACACCCAGTATTTTATTTCTATCATTTTCAGCAATGCTTTTATCATCAAAAAGAAAGTAGGGGAGAAGCATGAAAAGCCTTAACCTCGGATACTTGGCCAAATATTTTAAAGAAAAATTACTTAAACCTATTTCCGAGATATTTAAATATATATTTTTAAGTAGACTTAGACAGGTATCTTTAGCTATCCCTTGTGTCGATAGTAACTCACTGTATTCTGCAAAATTACCAGCTTTGCTACCCCAGTAGTAATTAAAAATATATAAGTAAAACTTTTTATAAGCTTCTAAAGTGTAAAAGTATCTTTCACGGATAAGTTTAAAGTGATTTTCAGGCTGAAGCTTATAATTTATAGACATTTTATAATAATCTATAAACCCATTTTCTAAGAGCAGTTGGTTATTTTTAAAACATTCAATTGAGTTTAGTCTGCTGACATATGAATAGTTATATGTCTTTTGGGTCATCAGAAAAATATCGCCGGCAGCCATAATTGCCTTGAAAATATTTCTTTCTATAAATTCATTGTCATTTTCGGAAAGTTTTTTGTTCCCTAGCTTTCTGCCTGCCAGCATTAATCCAACACCTCTATTAAGCATTAGATTTAACGCTTCAGTAATCGGGAGATTCTCTACTGAATATAATGGTAGGTTATCAAGAATATTTTTATCACCATAAATAACTTTATGGCCTTTTTTTAATTCATAGTACATCAGAGTAAAAGGCATGTTCTTTAATTCTCTAATGTTTTTAAGAGGTCCGAAGTCGACATCTACCCCAATCTTTTCTGCAAGCTTTTCTGAAGCGTCAAATACTTTTCCTGCATATTCGTTTTTTTTATTTTTAGAAATATCGTTTGTTACAAGGAACATATCATAATCGTTATAAAGGGACATAGACCCGTTCTTGAAAGCAACCCCGCCTTCGCCTCGTCCATATCCTCCGCCAAGTATTATGGCTGCTATATCTTTACCGGGAATAACAGATAATATCGACTTGGAAACAAGCTCCATGTCTGAAGTTATTTTTTTATCAAACTCACTATCACCATATACTGTATACAGCAGATCTGACATTAGCTGTTTCTCCTTAAATTAATACTAAAGCAAACAATTATTATATTTAATGTAAATAAAGTGACTTAGCTTATTTAATACCCGGCGATATGTTAGTTGAATAAATTCCTCAACAATGATTTTATTAAAATATTCAGATTTAGTAAAAAACCTGCATTATTGCTATAGTAAAGTTCATTGATGTCTTTTTCAAAAGATTCGGCAGTCCCCCCATTAAGCATTTCATTATAAGTGAAAGCAGCCGGTCGATATATAGCCATGTCTTTAAGTAATTCGATGTCTGTTCCTAAAGGTGTATTGCCTATAAGATATATTTTTCCTTTAAGAACCAT
>CAZGAI010000070.1:0-11537 GCA_964523175.1 uncultured Victivallales bacterium
TATTTTTACTGTTTGAATTCAATGAGATAATAGATTTAGACACAGAAATAATGGAATTTTTTCATAAAAGCAGTGAAATGCTGGAAAAGTTAAAGAAAAATTTAAACTTATGATGCAAATGGCTGATAAAAATATAAAGCTGCCGTCAAGAGATAAAATACTGAGAATATCAGACAGTGATGCAGCTTATATCGCCAAAGGTCAGAGAAATCCTGTTATAGTTTATAAACCTCAGATAGCAAGAAGTTGAAGCGGATTTATCTGTGGATACCTAACACCATCAGGAAATGCCGCCGACTCTGAAATGCTTATTCCTACTGTTAATAATATAATATCTATAACAGGCATTATTCCACATACAGTAAATACAGATAACTGTTATGGATCTGAAGACAATGTCAACACTTTGAAGAATGAATATAATATTTTTACTTTTAGTATTAATGGTGCAAAGGGGAAAAAACTGACTATAGAAGATTGGGATACTACAAACTATAGGAATGCCAGAAATGACAGATCATCTGTAGAATCAAGTATGTTTTTTTCCTTAACGTACAAAAGATTTAGACTACGTAACTGGTGTGTCAGAAAACAGCTAAAATTCCTTAAAATTAGAAGGCCTGAAAAATAAAGATTTGAACTATGGTATGTTGTATTTGAAATAAACATCAATTTAATCAAAGGCTTTTCGTGGGCCTTCTAATTATGCCTAAAAAACCTCACCTGCCTTTAATATACTTATAATATATAACAGTAATTTTGTAATATTATTTATAAAACAGTGGATTTTTTTTCAAAAATACCTTATAAATTTATAATAAATACGGACGTTACCGTGTTTAAAGATAATTCCAAATTACAATTTAAACGTTCTAGGGTACCCTAGAATTCATCTTCTAATTTAACTATTTGAAGGAAAGCTGAAACATGCCAAAACAAAAAGTTCAAGAAATTGTCATTGACGAAGAATGGTGCAAAGGGTGTGGAATCTGTATACATTTTTGCCCCAAAAAAGTTCTCGAAATGAATAAAGCCGGAAAGGCCTCTGTAGCTCGCCTAGACGATTGTATAGGTTGTAAACTATGCGAACAAAGATGTCCTGATTTAGCAATTGATATTAAATTTGATAACTAAAGAATAGGATTGTATAATGGAAGGAAAAACAAGATTTGTTCAAGGGAACGAGGCGTGTATTGAAGGTGCACTTTATGCGGGACTTAATTTTTTTGCCGGCTATCCAATTACTCCATCTACAGAACTGGCGGAACATTTATCCGCAAGACTACCTCAGGTAGGAGGAAAATTCATTCAGATGGAAGATGAAATTGCATCTATGGCCGCAATTATCGGGGCATCACTAACAGGCTGCAAAACTATGACAGCAACAAGTGGCCCGGGGTTTTCATTAAAGCAGGAAGCACTTGGATTCGCTATAATGGCAGAAATACCATGTGTCATTGTTAACGTCCAGCGCGGTGGCCCCTCTACCGGCAATCCCACACATGTAAGTCAGGGTGATGTCCAGCAGGCAAAGTGGGGAACACATGGTGATCATTCAATAGTCGCGATAACAGCATCCACAATTCAGGATATCTTTGAAATGACAATTGAAGCTTATAATATTTCAGAGACATACAGAACACCGGTTATCATTCTACTAGATGAAGTTATGGGTCATATGAGAGAAAAGCTGGTGATCCCTAAACCGGGAGTTATTCCAACAATAGACAGATTACGCACCCAGGTAAAGCCTGGCGTAGATTATCACCCATACTTTCCAAGAGATGACGGACGACTGCCTATGTCTGATTTCGGAGACAAACATAGATATAACGTCACTGGACTATTCCATGACATGTGGGGGTTCCCTACCGGAAAGCCGGAAGAAATTTATAAGTTAATGCGACATCTAGTGGATAAAATTGATGGATACGCAAATAGGATCTGCAAATATAAGCAGTTTTACCTGGAAGACGCTGAAACACTTCTTATTTCTTATGGTTCATCCGCAAGAACCTCTCTGGAAGTAGTTTACTTTGAAAGAAAAAGAGGACGTAAATTAGGACTACTTGAACTCCAAACAATATGGCCTTTCCCAAAAAAGATAATTAGGGAAGTATGCGCTTCCGTGAAAAGAGTCATTGTTGTAGAGATGAATATGGGACAAGTCCTTCAGGAAGTAAAAGCGTCAGTTAACAATCCTAATAAGATATTTTTATGCAACAGAATTGACGGATCACTGATAACTGCTGAAGACGTAAAACAAGCAATTAGAATTATCAAAGGAAAGGGAATCTAATCATGCCGGTTAAAGATTATATCAGAAAAAGATTTTTCCCTCATATTTGGTGTCCCGGATGCGGGCACGGGATTGTTCTGCAGGGGCTGCTTAGTGCGATTGAAGACCTTAACATAAAAAAAGATAATGTCGCTATGGTATCCGGAATAGGATGTTCATCACGTATTGTCGGCTACCTGGACTTTCATACATTACACACGCTCCATGGAAGAGCATTAGCTTTTGCTACAGGTGTAAAATTCAGCAAACCCGAATTAAACGTAATTGTCCCTATGGGGGACGGAGATGCCACTGCAATTGGAGGAAATCACTTTATTCATTCCTGCCGCAGAAATATTGATATGACAGCTATTGTTATGAATAACAGAATATACGGTATGACAGGCGGTCAGTTTTCACCTCTTTCCGGAGAGGGTATATATGCGACAACAGCACAATATGGAAATATAGACCATGCATTTGATATTGCAAAACTGGCAGTAGGTTCAGGAGCTACCTTTGTAGCCAGAACAACTACATACCATGTTGCAGAGATGCGTAAATATTTAAAACAGGCAATAGCCCATAAAGGTTTTTCAGTTGTAGAAGTACTGACTCCGTGTCCTACATATTTTGGTAGAAAAAACAACATAAAAACGGTTACAGGCATGATGGAAAATCTAAGAGACAGTACAACCCCAATCGGTTCAAAAGCAAAAGAAGAAAACCCGAAATTAGTTGAACGAGGTGTTTTTGCAAATGAACAAAAAGGTGAATACTGTGTTGAATACGATAAAATAATTGAAATTGCATCCGCGGCAGTGAAAGGAGCATAACAATGGATATTTATAAGTTTATCTTTTCCGGTTCAGGAGGACAAGGTGTTATCACAGCAGCCATCGTTCTTGCTGAGGCCGCTGTACTGCATGAAAATCTACATGCAGTACAGGCGCAATCATACGGGCCTGAGGCTAGAGGCGGAGCTACTCGAAGTGACGTAATTATATCTAAATCAGAAGTTTTTTACCCCAAGGTAGCTCATCCCAATGTCCTTGTCTGCCTGACACAGGAGTCCTACAATAAATTTTCACACCTGGTCATACCAGGAGGTAAAATCATTATAGACTCCCGTTTTGTAACTCCTACAAGAGCCGCAGACGCTACGCAGAAAAGTTACCCTATGTTTGATGCAGTAGTGGAAAATTTCGGCAATCCTATCGTACATAATATCTGCATGCTCGGTGTAACTATAGAGTTATCAAAAATAGTAAAACCGGAATCACTAATGAAGGTTTTTGAAGAAAGGATGCCAGCAAAGTTTGTTGACATGAACAAAAAAGCACTTCAACTTGGAATAGATTTAGCTTCAAGCTAATTTTACAACTATTTAGGAGGCTATCTTATAGTTTAGTTTATTTGTTATAAATATACGAACTGCTTATTAATAATATTGAATTATTTTAAGTTTAATGGAGAATCCCGTTAGAACCGGGAGCGGACGCGCCACTGTGATTCCGCACCTAAACCTGAATTTATAATTAAATTCGGATTTAGGTGTAGAAAAGCCAGACCTCCTCAAGAATGCATTTCTCGCGTAGGTAATTAAAAGGAATACTAAAAACTTAGGAGTAATAAATATGTCAACAAATATTAATGACTGGGATGCAGCGGCAACTAAACAGTTAAAAGGAAAGTCACCATCATCTCTTGATTGGCAAACCCCAGAAAGCATCAAAGTTAAGCCTTTATATACTGCAGCTGATCTGGAAAATATTGAGCATGTTAATACAATGCCCGGCCTGGAGCCGTTCATTCGCGGGCCATACCCTACAATGTATGCAGCCAGACCATGGACAATCCGTCAATATGCCGGTTTTTCAACTGCTAAAGAATCAAATGCATTCTATAGAAAGAATTTAGCTGCAGGTCAGAAGGGACTATCCGTTGCCTTTGACCTTGCTACGCATAGAGGTTATGATTCAGACAACCCAAGAGTTGCCGGAGATGTTGGTAAAGCAGGCGTAGCAGTGGACAGTGTTGAAGACATGAAAGTCCTGTTTGATCAAATACCTCTTGATACCATGTCGGTCTCAATGACAATGAACGGCGCAGTACTCCCAATCCTGGCAAACTATATAGTTGCTGCAGAAGAACAGGGTGTCAGCCAGGAAAAATTAATGGGAACAATCCAGAATGACATACTTAAAGAGTATCTAACCAGAAACACATACATCTATCCCCCACACCCATCAATGAGGATTATTTCCGATATTATCGGATACTGTTCAAAGAATATGCCTAAATATAATACAGTAAGTATCAGTGGATATCATATGATGGAAGCCGGGGCTAACTCGGTCCTTCAAACTGCCTTTACTATAGCTGATGGTATTGAATATGTTAAATCAGCAGTAGCAGCAGGTCTGGATGTAGATTCATTTGCTCCAAGACTTTCTTTTTTCTTCGGTATAGGCATGAACTTCTTTATGAATATTGCTATGCTCAGGGCTGCCAGGTATCTCTGGAACAAAGAAATGAGACAGTTCAACCCTAAGAGTGAAAAGTCCTGCATGCTTCGAACACACTGTCAAACCTCCGGATGGAGTTTAACAGAACAGGATCCATACAACAATGTTATCAGAACTACAATTGAATGTATGGCAGCAGTTTTGGGCGGCACACAATCGCTCCACACAAACGCACTTGATGAAGCAATCGGCCTTCCAACTGAGTTTTCAGCCAGAATAGCAAGAAATACACAGATTATAGTGCAGGAAGAATCACAGATCTGCCATGTCATTGACCCAATGGGCGGCAGCTATTATGTAGAAAGTCTGACAAACTCAATCATCCAGGAAGCCAGCAAGATTATAAGAGAAGTTGAAACCCTCGGCGGAATGGCTAAAGCTATTGACTCCGGCATGCCAAAGAGAATGATCGAAGAAGCGGCAGCTAGAACTCAGGCTAGAATAGAACTGGTTGAAGATGTAATAGTCGGTGTTAATAAATTCAAGCTTGCCGAAGAGGCAGATGTTTCTATCCTTGAAATTTCTGATGAAGTTAGAGTTGAACAGGTCGCAGGATTGAAATCACTTAAAGCAAAAAGAGATGACAATGCTGTAAAACAGGCACTTGCTCACCTTACAGAAGTGGCTGAAAAAGGCGGAAACCTCCTGGAAGCTACGATTCCGGCAGCAAGAGCAAGAGCAACAGTTGGAGAAATCAGTGACGCTATGGAAAAAGTATTTGGTAGATATAGTGCTAAAACTGAATTAATTTCAGGAGTATACTCATCTGAATATAAAGATGGAAATGAAGGTTTTAATGAAGCAAAAGCACGTACTGAAAAATTTGCTCAGGAAAACGGAAGAAGACCTAGAATACTGATTGCCAAAATTGGACAGGACGGGCATGATCGAGGAAGTAAAATTGTTGCAACTGCTTTGGCAGATTTAGGCTTTGATGTTGATATCAGTCCTATGTTTGTAACCCCTGAGGAAGCTGCTAAAATGGCAGTTGAAAATGACGTACATGCAATTGGTGCATCATCTCTTGCAGCCGGACACAAATATATAGTCCCAACACTTGTAGAAGAGCTTACCAAACTCGGCTGTCCGGAAATTAAGATATTCATTGGTGGAGTAATACCTCACCAGGATTATGATGAACTGTTTAAAGCCGGGGCTTCCGGAGTATTCGGACCCGGAACAAACATTATTAAATCCGCTAATAAAATCTTGGATTCTTTAGAAAAATAATAATAAGTTGCCTACAGTTTATCCCGTTTTAACGGGATAAACTTTTTCAACCTATAAAATTAAACCTGCCTAAGGGTAATATCATGTCATTAGTAACAATTGAAGTAATTGATGGTGTAGGCACTATTACATTAAATGATTTAAAACATCTTAATGCCTTAAGCGCACATCTCGTTGAAGATATAATTAACGGTATAAAAGAAGTAAAAAAAACCGAAACCAGAGTTATTGTAATAAGAGCACCCAAAGGGGTAAAAGTTTGGTCAGCAGGACATGATGTTAAAGAATTGCCGACAAATGCCAAAGATCCTTTGACATATAATGACCCTCTTAGAAGAATTGTTAGGTACATACAGGAATTTCCTCATCCTGTCATTGCCATGATTGAAGGAAGTGTGTGGGGTGGAGCCTGCGAACTGGTAATGAGTTGTGATATATTAATTGCTTCAAATGAATCTACTTTTGCAATTACACCAGCTAAACTTGGTGTAGCTTATAACCTATCAGGTGTACTGAATTTTATGAAGAATACCAGTCTGCCTGTTATGAAAGAAATTCTTTTTACAGCACAACCAATTACAGCAGTGCGTGCTAGGGAAATAGGTCTAATAAATCATGCAGTTCCGACAGAAGAGCTGGAAGACTTTACAGCAAACATGGTTAACATCATAAAAAATAACGCACCATTAGCCATCTCGGTAATCAAAGAAGAAATGAAAGTGCTTTCTGAAGCATTCCCACTCAATCCTGAAGCTTTTGAAAAAATACAATCAGGTAGACGTGCTGTTTATAACAGTAAAGACTACGCAGAAGGAATAAGGTCTTTCTTCGAAAAACGCAAACCTGTTTTTACCGGAGAATAATTAATATACATAATAAAGAAATAGCAATCTACAAATAAATCTCAAAATGGTAATGACTGAAAGTTTTGATATTTGAATTTTTTGTTTATTTTTTGGAATTTAAACTTTATTTTTTGAAGTTTTATTATAAATGAAAAGTACAATGTAGAGACGCATTGCATGCGTCTGACACATCATAGCGGCCTGCTATACGTTTGAGACGCAAGTCCCGCCACTGCGGGATCTCTACATCTGAGGGGGCGATATGTATAACCTAGTTTCAAGGAAGTAATATTATGTCTGCCTCCAAAAAATATACAATTCTCACACCGGAAGAAGCAGCAGAACTAATACCGAACGGTTCTACAATTGGATTTAGTGGTTTCACTTCAGCCGGTTCGGCCAAAGTTGTACCAAGAGCACTTGCAGAAAAGGCAAAAGCTCTTCATTCAGAAAACAAAGAGTTTAAAGTAAGAGTATTTGCCGGAGCGTCTACCAGCAGTAGTATAGATGGTGCGCTTGCAGAAGCAGATGCTGTAAGCCTTCGGCTCGGTTATCAGTCAACTAAAATTATGAGAGATAAAATCAATAATGATACTATTGATTTTATAGATATTCATCTTTCTCATATTCAACAGCAGGTCAGAAACGGCGTCTTTGGGAAAATGAACTTTGCCGTAATTGAAGCTACAGAAATAACCGATGATGGAAAAGTTTATTTTAGTACGTCGATCGGTGCTTCTCCCACATATCTTGATTGCGCTGACAAGATTATTATTGAAATTAATAGATACCACTCACTTCGCTTAAGGGAGATGACTGATATTTTTTCAATACCAAGACCTCCACATAGTGTAACAATTCCTATATTTCACCCTTTAGACAAAATAGGAAAACCGTACTCTCTCATTGACCCTAATAAAGTAGCAGGCATTGTATATAATGATGAGCCTGATGAAACATCAAGTTTTACAGAATCGAATGAGACATGTGCTAAAATAAGCTCAAATGTAGTAAATTTTATATTAAACGAATTAAAAAAGGGTCATATACCAAAAGAATTTCTCCCGATACAAAGTGGTGTAGGAAACATCGGAAATGCTGTTATGAAAGGCATCGGAGAACATCCCGATATACCGCGTTTTAATATGTATACAGAAGTATTCCAGGATTCACTGGTTGAGCAACTGGAAAAGGGCAATATACTAGGTGCAAGTACTACAGCTTTGACAGTATCATCCGAAAACTTAAAAAGAATCTATTCTAACATGGATTTTTTTGCTCCACTCCTCAGATTACGTCCTCAGGAAATTTCTAATAGCCCTATCGTTGCACGCCATCTTGGAGTAATTGCTATAAATACGGCATTAGAAGCTGATATCTATGGGAACATTAACTCTTCGCATGTGTGTGGAACAAAGTTAATGAACGGTATCGGAGGAAGCGGCGATTTTGAAAGAAATGGACATCTGACAATATTTGTATGCCCTTCAATAGCAAAAGGGGGAAAAATATCAACTATTGTGCCAATGTGTACACATGTAGACAGTAGTGAACATTCAGTACAGGTTTTAATAACAGAACAGGGTACTACGGATCTCAGGGGGCTTCCGCCACACAAACGAGCTAAAGCAATTATCAACAAATGTGTTCATCCTTCTTATCGGGATTATTTACATAAATATTTGGAATCAACGCCAAAGGGGCATATTCGACATAACTTATCAACCTGCTTTGAATTGCATAGGAACCTAATGGAATATGGAGCTATGCTGCCTGATGTAAGAGTCTGACATTTTAAAGATCATTAAAACTCATGGATAACAGCATTATAATTAAAGTACAAAAAGCTGACCTGTTTTTAGGAGAAAAACAGATCTTATTTGGTATAGAATGGATAGTATCCCAAGGTGACCATTGGTTTATATTAGGCCCTAATGGTTCAGGCAAAACTACTTTAACCAGAATGATAATGGGTTATATCTGGCCTAGATTTGGAGCAGAAATAGCTGTCCTTGGTAACACCTACGGTAAATGTGATGTTACTGCCATAAGAAAACGTATATCCTGGGTAAGTCCATTTCTTGAGAAGTGGACATCTTCTAAAAAATGGAATGTAGATGAGATAGTAATATCCGGCGTTGATTCAAGCATTGGTTTATATAGAAATCCAACAGCTACAGAGAGAAAAAGAGCATTAGAAATACTTGATATTCTCGAGAGTAAGGAATTATGTAACAAATCGTTTTCAGAACTTTCATCAGGTGAGCAGATTAAAGTTTTAATTGCCAGAGCTTTGATTGCTAAACCAGATATTATGATATTTGATGAAGCATGCGCATACCTGGATTTGAAAAGCAGAGAATTTTTGTTTGATACAATAGATAAACTCGCTAAAGACAGCAGTTCACCAACTATAATTTTTGTAACTCAGAGAATAGAAGACTTAATACCTGCAATAAATAAGGGGTTGATCATATCTGATGGCAGAATTATTACTAGCGGAGATAGAGAAAAGATACTAACAGAGAAGAATATTGAAAAAACTTTTAATATGTCTGTTAAGCTAATAAAAACTCAAACAGGAAGGCTTTGGCCTCTAGTAGATAAATAATTTTGATACATCGTAAACACCTATAAAAAAGAGAATATCCAATATTCAACAAGGAATATCCAACAAGGAATATCCAACAGAAGAAGGGAAAATAATATTTACATACCATAGGTTCTTATCAGGAAATAGTAGTTTTTTAAAATCAGCATTTGCTAAGAAAGACCGATAGCGAAAATCTTAACTTGGATATTGAGCATTCCTTGTTGGATATTGAATATTTAAGTACGACAGTTGAGTTAATACATTAAACTGGAATAATTGACATGAAATATACTAAAGCTGAAGATTATATTGAAGGAATAATAAATAAAGATAGACTTGCTCTTTCCAGAACAATTACATTAATAGAAAGTACATTGCCAAAACACCAGGAACTTGCGCAGGAAATTATATCAAAAATAATGCCTTATACGGGCAAGTCTATACGCCTTGGCATAACCGGTGTACCCGGTGTAGGTAAAAGTACCTTTATTGAAGCTGTAGGTATGTTCTTAGCTGAAAATAATCATAAAGTGGCAGTGCTGGCTATAGATCCAAGCAGTAGCTTAAGCGGAG
This sequence comes from uncultured Victivallales bacterium, assembly GCA_964523175.1. Lineage (GTDB taxonomy): Bacteria > Verrucomicrobiota > Lentisphaeria > Victivallales > GWF2-38-69. The sequence goes on from CAZGAI010000070.1 coordinate 10,048, forward strand.
GCAGCATTCTAGCCGATAAAACACGTATGGAATTTCTTTCATATCACAAAAATGCTTTTATCCGCCCTTCCCCGTCTGGCAATTACCTGGGAGGAGTAGCACAAAAAACTAGAGAAACTATGCTTTTATGTGAAGCTGCCGGTTATGATGCTATTATTATTGAAACCGTAGGTGTAGGACAATCTGAAATAACAGTTGCATCCATGGTTGATTTTTTTCTGGTTCTTATGCTGGCAAACGCAGGAGATGAACTTCAGGGAATTAAAAAAGGTATTTTAGAAATAGCTGACGGTATCGCAATAAACAAAGCGGATAAAGAACACATTCAACAGGCAATGCTGGCTAAAAAGGTATACGAAAATGCAATGCATATACTTAAACCAGCATCACCTAACTGGTCAACACCTGTATTGACCTGCAGCGCTATAGAAAAAACCGGTATCAATGATGTATGGGATATGGTTGTAAAACATAATAAAACACTAAAAGAATCCGGAGAACTGGATAGTAAACGTAAAGAACAGGCCATCTGCTGGATGTGGAATATGATTGAAGACGGAATAAAAAAATATTTCACGAATCTACCGGAAGTAAAGAATATTATTCCTGCTGTAGAAAAACAGGTCAAAGATTTGATCATCACACCAACCAAGGCCGCCAAAAAAATTCTTGATATAATAGTTAATTATAGTACTGATAAATAATAAAATATTGATTTATTATAAATAGTACTTCTACAAATAAGATATATATAAATGATTAAGCAAACCAAATATAAGATATTCAATGTTATATTGATACCACTTATTATTCTTTCTTTTTTTCTCGTATTATTCAGTTTTTACTATTATTATAATTTCAAGAAAAATACTGAATTATTTGAATACGGAACAGCAAAAAATAATTCAAAAACAATAACACATAAAGTTAATAAATATTTTGAGAAGCTTGAGATTATTACAAATACTCTTGTTGCAGATCTTAACACTGGAAAAATAAATTATGAAAATATTCCGAAAACCTTAAAAAAAATAGCTAAGAAAAATCCTGAAATATATGGAATAGCTGTCGCATTCGAACCTTTTGCATTTCGCCAGGATAAAAAGCTCTACTCTCCATTTTACTTTAAAAATAAACTCGGAGATTTTAGGTTAGTAGATATTTCGGACAAATATGATTATACACAAAAATCTACTAAAAAAATCAACACATCATGGTATAATTCAGTTATAAAAAAAGGGAAGAACTGGATAGAACCTTTTTATGGATCTAGAAGTGGTGCCTACTTGGTAGGCTACGGAAAAACATTCCACAAAAAAAACAATAAAACTGGCAAAAGAGAATTAGCTGGAATAGTTATAGTAGATTATACCCTTGAAGGAATAAGAAAAGCACTACTCTCTTTTGACCTGGATGAGAAAAACAGCCTAATAATTCTGGCTGAGGATGGAAAATTTATATCACATCCAAACATTGATTATTGCGGAAAC
>CAZGAI010000071.1:0-11432 GCA_964523175.1 uncultured Victivallales bacterium
AATGAAATTGAGCATTATTTAAGTCAGAAATATCAGCTTTTTCAGCCTCGAATTCTTTTTGATATTGGTTTCAAAAAACTGATGGGGAATAGTATAAAAAGTAATAAGTAGAAACTGCACGATTTTTTTCGTGCAGTTATAGATAATTATTTTTTGAAGCTAACCAGTAAGTGTTTTAAACATAACAAAATAGTTACGATTAAACATCCAATAGGAAAATATTATTAAAATAAAAAAAATATCATTTAATATATCTAACTGTGTCCCTTTAACAAAAAAAGACCCAACAAGGACAATAATTAAAATAACATTTAAAAGTCCCTGAATAGATTTATTCTTTGTGAATCCAGAAAAATCTGCGGGATGAGATTTAATAGCTTTAGCAATTATGTCGTTGTTTTCTCTTATTTTTTTACTAAAAGTAAAGCCTAGGACTAAGCTTATTATACCCATAATTAAATAGGCATAATATATGTAATTATTTTCTCCTAGAAGATTTTTATGAAAATATAAATAGAGAGTATATAATATTAAAACGGCAGTAATAACAGTAAATAGCTGTGAAATGTAATAGTTTCTTTTTGAAACGGCGAATATTTCATCGAGTTTATTGCCTATCATAGATAAATCTTTCTTTAGTGTTGAAAATTATAAGTACTTTTAATTAATTATTACGTCCAAAGTTGTACAGCCAATGCGAAATATTTCTGATTGAATAGGGTGTTAATAGTATCTCAATAAGGTCAAAACGATATCTAATTTTAGAGGCTTCAATCTTGTAAATATAATCCTTTGCTGCTTTTTTAATTCTCTGAGATTGTTTATAGTTAACCCAGGGACGTTTGTCAGGTTCTCTTTTCTTAGAATAGTGCCTGGTTTTTACTTCTATAAAACACAAAACAGCGCCATCCCTGGCAATAATGTCAATTTCACCTTTTGTTGATCTATAGTTTCTTAACAGGATATCGTAATTTTTATTTTTCAACAGCCTGCATGCAATATTTTCACCTTTTCTGCCCAACTTTAAATGTTTAGCTTTTAATAATCGGAATTTGTTCATAGCATAATAAATCGCTTTTTAGATTATTAAATACCATCTTTTCTATAACAAGAATAATAAAATTCAATTTAATCGTCTTTGGAATGTTTCGCTCTATTATCACTGTTCCTGGGTTGAATTAAACGCAGAAACAGTGCCAATACAAGGCAAACTATTGGAATTGTATACAGCATAATAGTTTTACCATTGAAAAATAGTGAGTTCTGGCCAATAGAGTTTACATCCATTGGCTGTGAGCTATTCAGGATATAATCGTTAACAATTGGGTGAGCTAGTTTTAGCAGGGGAAATGCCGCCAGCATTCCCAGTAGTATCCATAGCGAATAAAGTTTTCCTGAACCAAAAGATGCAATGGCAGTTACAGGTATGTGCCCGCAGAAAGCAATCCCAAGTCCTGTTAGAATGGCACCAATTATGATTCCCCAAAACTGGTAGTTTCCCGGGTCCAACTTAATTATATTATATTTAGAAGCAAAATAAAAAATTGGAATGCCTACTGCAACCGACACCAAAAATGTAATTGCAAATGTATTATCTTTAAAGGAGAACTGGTCAACTAACGTTTTTTTTGAAGCTAGGTTTGAACGTTGTAAAACAAAGCCAAAAGCCAGACCCAGCAGAAGGGCAACGATTATTCTGGGAATCCCTGTTAATGTTAATGGATGCATTAAAATTCCTTCTTTATGGTTCACATATTGATTTGCCATAATGATATTTTAAGCCTTTTTCACAGGGATTGAATATCAAATCAAATGACAAACAGACTAGAGGAGGCTCCGCCTCATTTTTTCTTTTTTTCTTCAATTCTAAGGCTTAGCATTGTTCCTATAATAACTGCCTCAATAAAAACTATTATTAGGAAGAGACCTACAATCATATACAGACCTAAACTATCGCTCCAAAGTTTTAAAAATGAATTTCCGGCAAGAATCAATCCAGCCATAACAAATAGTCCGCCTACAAAAGAATAAACAGGTCCAAGTGTTAAATAAAATGATGGACCCCTTGCCAGGTGCTCTTCAGGGAACAGCTGCAGTTTAAAGTTCTTCCCAGTCAATGATGCAATAACAGCTCCTAAAAAGATTCCAATGAGGAAAATAACCTGCCAATCTACGGATGGGACAATACCGTTAATAGCTTCTTTACCATTGTCTATAAGTTTTGAATATGCAGAAATAGTACCAATGGGTTCATCAAGCAAAAATAGACTTATAAGAAAGAGAAAGGCTAAAATTATACCTGTTGTCCATGGTGACCAGTTTGATGACGATGATTTTTTCCACATAATAGTTTATCTCCTTCTATATTTGCTTGGGAAGAAATAGTTCTGAATGAGGTATTAAAGCTCTATTGGCGTGGCATAATGCCAGGCCCAGCGCATCGGTTGCATCAGATTCCACATTGGTAATGTCTATATTTAAAATTGAGGACATCATTACAGCAACCTGCTGTTTTGAGGCGAATCCGCTTCCACCAGCGCTCATTTTTACTTCTTTTGGAGAGTAGGCATAAGTCGGAATATTTGCTTCAGCCAGTGTCGTCATTATACAGCCTCTTGCATAACCTAAGATCATGGTAGTTTTTATGTTTTTGCCATAAAAGGCTCCCTCAATAGCAGCAACATCTATAGTATAGGAATTAATGAGCTCTCTAATTCCTCCGGCCAATCTCCTTAAGCATTCACTATGCTTTAAGTTTTTGCCATTTTTGATTATTCCGCAGTCAATTGCTTTGAAATTATCAGGTTCAGCCGACATAATGCCATAACCTGTACATCTCATTGCAGTATCTATTCCGAGTATTATCATTCTTCTGAGAGTTCTTCCATTATTTCATCGGTAATATCAAAATTAGCATAAACAGCTTGAACATCATCCTGATCTTCTAATTTCTCGATTAGACGCATTATCTTTCTAGCTGTTTCGGTGTCTTTTATTTCTACATAATTTTCAGGAGCTCTTGCCAAGCCAGCTTCTTCCGGAGTTATTCCTGCTGCCTCTAATGCCTTTGAAATCTGCTCAAAAGCATCGGGAGCCCCCCATATTTCAGCCATACCTTCTGATTCATCGATATCCTCGGCACCGGCATCAATTACAATTTCTAGGAGCTTATCTTCTGTAGCGTTTTCACCTGTAACTACGAACCGGGATTTTCTATGAAACATCCATGTTACAGCTCCGCTATTAGCCATATTGCCACCGGTTCGGTCAAAAATCAGCCTTACTTCTCCACTGCTGCGATTTCTGTTATCAGTTAAACATTCAACTAACACAGCAACACCCTCCGGGCCATATCCTTCATATACCATTTCTTCGTATGTACTTGTGTCAGCATCACCAGCAGCCTTTTTAATAGCTCTTTCAACATTTGAGTTGGGCATGTTTGCTGCTTTGGCGGCAATAATCGCAGTGCGAAGTCTGGTGTTGGTTTCCGTATCAGGTCCACTAGTTTTTACTGCAACAATTATTTCTTTGGTAATACGTGAAAAAATTTTAGCTTTTTTCTTGTCTGCAGCGCCCTTTTTATGTTTTATATTTGCCCATTTACTATGTCCGGCCATAATTTCCTCTCTGATAAATATGTTGTTTACATCAATAATTAAAAATTACTTTTAAATAATAATACAAGTCTAAGGTAATTATTCAAATAATCATGCAGAAAGGTGTAAGCAAAATTGTAAAAACTGTAAAACTTGCTAATATTTTATTAATTTTTAAAATAAAGTACTATTAAAATTCTAACTATTTACTTTCAGTAAGAAAGATGTTAAAATATTAAGATTGTCATATTAAATAATTTAAAGAAGAAAGATAATAAACATCATGAAAAAAAATGTTATTTACTTATCTCCAAACTTTCCAACAAACTTCCGTCATTTCTCTGTGGCTCTTAAAAAAACCGGAGCAAGAGTTTTGGGAATAGGAGATGATCCCTACCATCAGTTAAATTCGACTTTAAAAGAAGTCCTTACTGAATATTATAAAGTAAGCGACATGCATAATTATGATGAACTTGTTAGAGCCTGTGGCTACCTTACACATAAATTTGGAAAAATTGATAGACTTGACTCTCTAAATGAATATTGGCTTGACACAGAAGCCAAATTGCGCGATGACTTTAATATCTGCGGATTAAGAGAAAGGGATATGAAGAATATCAAATGTAAGTCTGCGATGAAGGAAGTATACAAAAATGCAGGGCTGAGAGTCGCAAAAGGTAAAATAGTAAAAACTCTTACGGATGCTGAAAAATTTATAAAAGATGCTGGGTACCCTGTTGTAGCAAAACCCGACTCTGGTGTTGGAGCAATAAATACATATAAAATAAATAATGCAAAAGAACTAAAAGAAGTTTTTGCTGAAATACCGGACAACGCCAGTTATATTATGGAAGAATTCATTACTGGAGATATTTATTCTTTTGACGGGCTGGCCGATAGTGATTCCAAGGCTATATTTTTTACTGCTCATGTCTTTAGTCAAGGTGTAATGGAGACAGTAAATGATGATATGCATATTAATTATTATTCATTAGTTGACATACCTAAGCAACTGCAAGAAGATGGGTTGAAGTGTCTGAAAGCATTTAATGTTAAAGATAGATTTTTTCATCTGGAATTTTTTCACACACCAAAAGGGGAGTTTGTTCCTTTAGAGGTAAATATAAGACCTCCTGGCGGATTTTCAATTGACATGATGAATTATGGCAGTAGTGTAGACCTTTTTCAGGCATGGGCAGATTTGATTGTTAATGGAAAAACAGAGCTTGAATATGAAAGAAAATATCATGTCTTATATGCAGGTCGTAAAAATGGGATTGAGTATACAAATTCCCACAAAGATATTCTTAAAAAATATGGTGATAAAATAAGCCTGCATCAGGAGTTGCCATTTGTTTTTAGAAACGCCCTGGGGGACTATTGTTATATTACAAAAAGTAAAGATTTTGTTGAATTAAAAGAAATGATTGAATTTATTCAGTCAGTTAAGTCTTAAGTGAAGTGCGTATCCACCCTCAATTCCTTGGGATTGAGGCCTTTTTGTTTTTTGGATCAAATGGGTAACTTTTTAAGAAATCAGATTTTTTTCTCTTTTTATTTATTATAAAGCATCTTCTGCACTTTAATCAAAAATATTCATAATACAGACTCAATTTTTGTGTTTGGTAAATTGTAGATCTTAAGAGTAAAATATTCTTTATCCTTAAACCCGTAAGCCTGTCTAATAAGTCAACTAACTTTGTGGTTAAAACTTTCCTTGTCTGGATTTGATGTTTGAAATCCTAATACAAAATATGAGTGATGAAATAGGCTCCTTGGTATAGCTCTTGATTGTAATAATACTACATAGCTTGTAGTATTATTAAATTATTATGAAGTAAAAGGCTGTTTAGGTATCAAAGTTATTGAAAAACTTCTTAACATCTTTAAATTATATAAACAGACTATTTTAGTTAAAGTTAAACTTGTTTTATGATACGTGTCATGCCGGATAACATGATATTTTTAAGCCTGACTGTAAACTTTGCCCTTTCATGGTAAGCTTAAAGTGACCCGTCTCAAAATCACTCCGGCTTTATGAGCAGAAAGCTAACACTAACAGGAAGCAGCTTTTGGAGTATTTGGAACGATGGCTTATTTGGAACGATGGCTTATTTGGAACGATGGCTTATTTGGAACGATGGCTTATATACTTTAGGGGAGGCCATTCAAAGGAATGGTTCAAATAAAAAGTATAAAAAAAATAGAATTGCTCATTGACTATAACATCAAACTAACTTATAAACTTTATATATAGATTAACCTAAGATGTATGTTATAGGTATAGTGTATTGAAGAATCATTAGTGCCTTGATTAAAATGTAGAATAATCAAAACTAATAAAGGAAGGTTACTGTATGAGAGCAATGAAAAGAACTAGTATTATGTGCTTAAGCATTCTTGTGATGATGCTATGGATAGGAGTGCGCGCGAGTGTTTTTAGCGCACTAGAAAGAACTGGTAGTGAAGTTCTCGCCACTACTGTAAAATCTCTTCCAATTTCCGTTGGAGACAATAGTGAGGCTCCGCCATGGAGACTGCAAATCAACAATCGAACTGATTCTTTCGATGTGATTGTAGGCCTTGCTAATCAGGTCGCAAGTACAACCTGTAAGCCGCAATCGTTGACGTATATAACGCCACATTCTTTGGAGGGAAGTAACACGATACAATACCGAATTGTTTTATTTAATAAAGCTGTTGACCAATTTTTATGGCAAAGGTTTTATCTAACTGTGGTAACTGGATCAAAAGCAAACGCGGCATGCCTCAGGTCTACACCCCTTACATTGAACTCCGATGTACAAGTGTTACCATTGCCAAATATAAGTTGGCCTATGCACTCTATCAGCGATTACAGATACGGCCAAGGGTTGTTACAAACTGCTGACTTTGTGTCAAATACTAATCATCTTGCTCCTATTGTTAACGGGTTTGTCCCAACGGGCACTGTGCAGGGAAGAGCGTATGTAGGCAAAGCAGCCCTGACCTGGGTAGTAGACGGGGATAGTAGTGTAGGTAAAGATGGGAAGCCTCTTAAAGAAGAAGGCTGCCGTACCATCCTGACAATCGAAAATTTGGATGAAATAAGTGTACCTCGTGTGGTAGATCCACCAAATGTCATGGTCCCATGGAATCTTTGTTTTGTGGTTGGGGATAGCGCCCTAGGCCAAGGACGGGTTTATATGCAAACTGCGGGATTTGCCCCCAGACAATACTTTGGGGGGCGCTGGTGCAGTGGTATGAATTTTGTAGACTATGTGAGCTATTTTAATAATATTGAGACAACTGTGAATTATGCTCAGGGGGGCGCACAAGTGGTCGGTGCAGCATCTTCAACGCCCTCCCCTTTAATGTCGGCTTTCATGAATCCGAATATGAGTTACATTGACCAGACCATCCCAGAACAGGTTAACGACGCTATAAAAAGTAAATATTTTAAACGTCCTGATCAAGCAATTCTATTTCTAATTTACGGCGGGGCAGATGATTATATTAAACTGGCAAAGGGAGGCCAGACCGGTGATAAAATTTTTCTAGAAACGGTAGATGGATGTACCTCTAAAGCCGTTGAAGTGGCTAATAAACTCTTTACTGCTGCAAAAACAGCACAAGAAGCATTATGGGGTCATGCTCGAATTGGACAGGTGGTAGTGATGGGAGTGCCTAACTTACAAGCCGCTCCTGTCTTCGCCAACATCGTCGAACAAACGACCGATTATGTAACGATGGTCAATGATACCCTCAAAAAAAATATAAACTCTTTTAATGCGAACCATGTGTCTCAAGAAATAATTTATTTTGATGCAGGGTTGACTGAGACGCTGTTGGCTGGACTTTTGTTGGAGACGGATGCTCACTATTTCACAGAAAGTGTCACTGAATATAATAAATATTATTTTCTAGGTTATGAAGGTAAAAGTCTTGGTAGTCATGAAGGGGGTTTAAATTTTTCAACACCCAGTTTTAAAAAACTAACCTATAACTCGTGGCTCTCAAATCAATATCTATACAAATTTTATGATTTTATTCATCCATCCTCAAGCAATTCACTGTTGACCGCGCTGGTATTTTCGTATGTTATAAATAATACAATGGGCATAACAGAAGGTTCAGCGGATGCGGATCGTATAAAAGCATGGAAAATCGGGAACAAAGAAATGATTCTCAAATATCTAAGAAATCAATATATAAATCCATTCTGCCCTGAAGTGTTAAAAACAGGTCCTCATGGTGAATTTATCGATGATTACAAATATTACAGATATTACAGAGTGCCGCCTGATATAGATATAAGTGATGCAGAACTTGCTTCGGCTACTGTAGACAACGAGGGCCCTTTATGACAAGGTATAAGGATTTATAACGTTATATTATAAGTCATAATCCACAATATGCCGATTCATTCAAAAATGAACAACCTCCGGGGCTCTGCTCCGAGGTTGTTCATTATTCATTTTTTTAGCGTGAATTGTGTGATTTCATCAACGGGTGTACTTGCAATTAAAAAACTACTCTGCTAGATTACTCTTTTCAAATATAGTTCATACACTGTCATCGCTGTTGTGTTGCGGCAATGTGGCCGTGAAAAACTGTTCAATATGAGATAAATCAAACCAGATAAACTTGAAAATAAACTATGGAATAATAAAATTGGAGAAAATTATGCACACAGAAGTACACAGATGGTACAGCCCAAATCTTGGAAAAGAAATGGAACTTAAAATTTATGGTCATTATGGACAGACATTTATTGTATTTCCAACTTCCAAAGGAAGATATTTTGACTATGAAGGTCAGGGTATGATTGATAAAATCAGCCCTTTTATCAATTCTGGTAAAATTAAAATGTTTGCAATTGACAGTGTCGATACAGAGTCTTGGTACAATCTTTCAATTTTGCCCGGAGATAGAAATTCCAGGTATGAAGCTTATGATAAATATGTCACAGAAGAGGTTATACCTTTCATCCGTAATCACAGTAGTTCACCAAATGAAAGACCAATGGCTACAGGTGTGAGCATGGGAGCTTATCATGCTGTAAATTTCTTCCTGAAACATCCCGATCTCTTTGGAGGCACAATTGCATTAAGCGGTTTATATAAACTTGACAGAGATGAATTTAAAATTCCTGCTGATGATGTAAAATATGTTTATTACAATTCACCTGTTCACTATCTTCCAAGTGTAAACGATCCTGCAATCTTGGACTGGTACAGAAAAAGCAATATTATTATCTGTTGTGGACAGGGTGCATGGGAAGATGAGGCAATAGCTGATACTAAAGCTCTTGAGAACTCATTTAAGCAGATTGGTGTAAGTGCCTGGATAGATTTCTGGGGAAGTGATGTCAATCATGACTGGCCGTGGTGGTTTATTCAAATGAACCAATTTCTTTCAAAGCTTTATGGCTGAAAATTAAACTTGAGATAGCATAAAATATTAGGGCTTACTTTTGAAATATAAGTAAGCCCTATTTCTTTTAAGTGTTTAATAAGAATCGAAAAAAATAAAAACTAAGGAACAAAAGGAACATGGGTAAATTTTGGTAATCTTGAATAGGCATCAAGGCTGAAGTTATCAAATTCATTATGTTTATAGTAGTGCCACCCAAGACCTGCTATCATTGCTGCATTGTCGCCACAAAACTCTTTTGCAGTTAGGATAAATTCAACATGTTTAGGCATGCGACTATCAAGTTCTTTTCTTAACAAAGAGTTTTGAGCAACTCCTCCGCATAGGACAACTGATTTAGCATTAAATTTTTTAACTGCATTCAGTGTCTTAATGCATAAGACATCTATAACCGCATTTTGATAGGATGCAACAGAGTCATGTATTAATTCGTTAGTAAGTTTGTCTGCTCCTCCCAGTTTTTCAATATGGTAGAGCAAAGATGTTTTTAAGCCGCTAAAGCTGAAATTAAAGCGATTTTTTTCACTGAGAGGCTTTCCTGCTCCTCCTGTAAGAGAACGGGGAAATTTATATTTATTGGGATCTCCGTCTTTAGATATTTTATCTATTATAGGGCCACCTGGATAGCCAAGGTCAAGAAGTTTTGCGCCTTTATCCAGTGCTTCACCTGCTGCATCATCTATTGTAGTACCAATAATATTTGCACTTTTATCCTTATTAATAAGTACAAGTGCAGTATGTCCTCCTGAAACAACAAGAGCCAGTATTGGGTAGATATCAGAATTGCTTAATAGGGTTGTATCATTAAGAAAAGCACTGTAAATGTGAGCAATAAAATGGTTTATTCCAATCAGTGGAATTTTATTTGATGCTGCAAAACCTCTAGCAAAATTTAAACCAACTAGTAATGCCGGCATTAATCCTGGGCCATTAGTAACAGAAATGGCATTAATATCAGAAATATTAATGCCACCTTTATCAAGAGCTTCTTTTGTCACTGGGACTATTGCTTTAAGGTGTTCTCTTGCTGCCAGCTCAGGAACAACGCCACCATAAACAGCATGCTGTGAAATTTGAGAAGCCACAACACTGGAACAGACCTTGTGGCCGTTTAATACTATAGAAGCTGCTGTTTCATCGCAGCTTGTTTCAATGCCTAAAATTACATCCATTTTGTTATTTCAGATTTCAAATGTTAAAATTATAATTGAAGATTACAACTAGAGAAAAGCCTTCTGTCAAAACACATCTGAAATCTAATATCAGAAATCATAAATTTTATTTCAATCTACCGCGGAAACAATTACAGAAGAGTTTGTTCCCCCGAAACCAAAACTATTGCTTAGAGCATGACGGACTTTAACGTCACTAATTGTTTCTTTAACAATATTAGCCCAAGCAGTTTCAGGATCCTGATTATCCAGGTTTATTGTTGGACAGATAAAGCTTTTATCGATCATCTGTGTACAGAAGATAATTTCTATTGCTCCTGTAGCGCCAATCATATGTCCGGTCATAGATTTTGTACTGTTAATTGCAACATTTTTATTTTCTTCATAGAAAACTTGCTTAATAGCAGCAATCTCAATCACATCTCCAACTGGGGTAGAGGTTCCATGAGTATTTATATAATCGATATCAGAGGGTTTAAGGCCTGCATCTATTATAGATTTTTCCATCACTTTGGCACTTGCATCAGCATCAGGAACGACCATGTCGTGAGTGTTATTATTGGCTGCAGTTCCTGAGATTTTAACTATGGCTCTTGCATTTCTTGATTTAGCATGTTCTGCTGATTCCAAAACCAAAATTCCAGCGCCTTCAGCAATAACAAAGCCGTCTCTACTTGTATCAAAAGGCCTACTGGCTGTTTCAGGTGTATCATTGCAGGATCTTGAAATTGCTCTCATCGCGTCGAAGCCTGCTGCTTGGACCCAGTTAACTTCTTCTGTTCCTCCGGTAATAACCATGTCGTATAGACCGCCCTGGATAAGTCTGGACGCAAGCATTATTGCATGAGAACCACTGGCGCATGCAGAACTAATTGCATAGCTTTCTCCAGATATTCCAAGCATAAGTGATAAATTTGCCACAGCCGATGAAGGCATAGCTTTTGGAACAATAAAAGGAGAAGATCTTTTTGAGCTACCTAACCTTTCAATTTGACTTGCTGCAACATGTGAAAGTTCCTGTGAGCTTCCACCGTGACCCAGAACTATGGCAACACGTGTTTTTCTAAGGTCTTCAACTGTCAATCCTGCTTCGGTAATTGCCTCATAGGCGGCAACAGCACCTGATAAAGTATTTTGAGACATAAAACGTCTATTTTTTTTATTTAGCAGAGGACAATCAATACTTTTATCAACCTGTCCACAAATACAGCTTGCAAGGCCAAGTTCCTTCCATTTTGGTTCAAAA
>CAZGAI010000072.1:0-11388 GCA_964523175.1 uncultured Victivallales bacterium
AGCTGAAAAAGTTTTTATTCCTTTAACTGTTGGTGGCGGAATCAGGTCTGTCGGTGATATGAGAACAATGCTCAACTCAGGAGCAGATAAAATATCTATCAATAGTGCAGCTATCAAAAACCCGGATCTCATCCGTCAAGGTGCTGAACGCTTTGGCAGCCAATGTATTGTTCTTGCAATTGATGCCAAAAGAGATGAACTAAATCCCGGAAAGTGGAAAGTTTACACTCACGGCGGAAGAAAATGTACAGATATTGACGCCCTGGAATGGGCCAAACAGGGTTTTAAGCTGGGTGCAGGTGAGATACTTTTGACCAGTATGGATAGAGATGGCACAAAAGACGGCTATGATATTGACCTTACTAAAATAATATCAGAAAACGTTACAATTCCTGTTATTGCTTCAGGAGGTGCTGGAAAGCTTGATCACCTGTATGATGTTTTGACCAAAGGAAAAGCTGACGCTGTACTGGCTGCAAGCATCTTCCATTTTGGTACATATACTGTTCCTGAAGTAAAACAGTACCTATCCAAGCGCGGAATAATTACCAGAATGAAAAAATAAATGAACTTGACCCGGTCTAGTTAGAACCTGTCTGAAAAGGTTTTCAGACAAAAGTGAACAGTAAACAGTCATCAGGAATCAGTTTTTTTAGATACTTCTTTGCTAAAATAGTTTATAAGTGACCATAACTATAGCGAAGCGATTATTAACAACCTCTTGAGGTTTTATGGATTCTCAAAATAAAAATACACTAAAAGCAACTGCGAAATCTTTTGTTTTCTTTATCATTAAAATTGCAATTGCAGCCGGTATTATTTATTGGCTTATTCATAATAACTACGATGCTTTTGTAAAAGTTCTACAGAATGTTGATGTTAATTGGCTTGTTGCAGCAACTATTCTATACCTGATTGTTATGCTGGCAAGCGCGTTAAGATGGTTCATGCTGCTTAAATTGCTACAGGTCAAAGTTACTTATTTCGAAGCATTCTCCTTAACAATGCAGGGGGCTTTTTTTTCAATGGTTATTCCTGGAGGGTCACTAGGAGGCGATTTAGTGAAGACCGGTTTTCTGTTATCCAGGACACCTAAAGGTAGAAAGTTAGAAGCTACTTCTACAGTTTTTATGGATAGATTTCTTGGAATGTTTGGACAGTTTTCTATTGGAATAGTAATGGGAATAATTTGTATTCCTTTGATAACGAAAATGGATTATTTAACTAAAATTACTACAATTTTTTTGGTTTTTTTGAGTTTAGCAGGAATACTTGTAGGTGTTGCAATATTGTTTCACAGGAAACTGGAAAAAATCAAACTGTTTGCATGGGGTATTAATACAGCAGATAAATATTCAAAAGGATTTGTCTCCCGAATAACAGCAATTCTTGATATATACAATAATTCCCAAAAAACTCTCCTTAAATGTATTCTTATCGGAGTTGTCTTTATTCAGATTAATATGGCCTTTATTCTTTACTTTATAGCGTACGGTATTCATGCTTCTTGTGTTGCAATAAAACCATTGATACTTGCTACATCACTAGGTAATACTGCAGGCTTGCTTCCTATTACACCATCAGGTATAGGCACAAGAGATGCTATTATAAAAAGCATTTTGACTGCTGGGGGGTTTTTCGAAGGCGATGCTGTTGCAATACCCTTAATGTATTCAGCATTAATTATTTTATTCAGTCTTTTCGGCGGTTTGTTTTTTATCCTTAGTAAAAATAAAAAAAAGCAAGGTGAATAGCAAAACTGCTGCATTCAAGCCTGGGTTGCAACTTTTTTAAAATCTATAATTTGAAATCAGAATCTTTGGTTATGAGTTTAAACGAAGAAAATAAAATAAAAGCGTGTTTTCTTGATAGAGACGGTGTTCTTATAGAAGAAGTTAATTATCTGAGCTCGCCGGATCAGGTCAATATTCTGCCCGAATCAATTAAAGCGTTACAGTTGCTTAAAGATAATAACTATAAAATAATTGTAGTTACAAATCAGGCAGGTGTTGCCAGAGGTTTTTTTACTGAAGACTCTATTTTAAAAGTGCATAGAGAAATAGATAGACAGTTATCTGAGTATAAACTAAAAGTTGATCATTATTACTATTGTCCTCATCATCCTGATGGTTCTGTTAATAAATATGCAATTACCTGTAACTGTAGAAAACCTATGCCGGGTATGATACTGAAGGCTGTACATGACTTCAATTTAGACCTGAATAATTCATTTTTAGTCGGAGATAAAATTTCTGATTTAACTGCAGCTGCAAATTCGGGCTGTCTGGGACTGCTCGTAGAAACCGGTCATGGTAAAGAACATAAAAAAGATGCGATATCAAAAGATTTTCCCGTTTTTCCTAATCTCGAACAGGCAGTGCTGTTTTTCCTACTCGGCTCTTAAACTCCAGGCAATCGGCGAGACGCCGCTTTTACGAATTTGCAACAAATATTGGACTTTTGATACAGTCTTTATCGAATAACGATTAACAATATAGCTTCAAAAGGAAGGGTGAAAAAATGCTTGCCAGAATTTTTTCAGCGGCAATTAGTGGAATAGATGCTTATAAAATTGAGATCGAAGTTAATGTTACAGGATTTGGGAAAGAATCCTCTGTTAATATAGTCGGACTTCCTGATAATGCTGTTAAGGAATCAAAAGACAGAGTTCAGTCTGCAATTGAAAGCTCAGGATTGACATTTCCATATTGTAAAAGCATAGTAAACCTTGCTCCAGCTGATATTAAAAAAGAAGGTGCGGCATTTGATCTCCCTATTGCCCTTGGAATATTGGCAGCTAACGGTTCTTTGGATTTACATAAAATCAGTACGGGGTTATTTTTGGGAGAGTTAGCTCTAAATGGTGCTATCAGACCAGTAAAAGGAGCTCTTCCCATTGCGATTTTGGCTTCGAAAGACAGTGAAATTGATTTTATTGCAGTTCCACGGGAAAATGCGGCTGAGGCTGCTGTTGCTGCCGGGACTAAACCGGTTTATCCGATTTCACATTTGCTGGAAATTTGTGATTTTTTATCCGGTAAAATAAAAATTGAACCCTTTATTAGTGACGAAAGCATGTTCTTGGAAGATGATTATTATGCAGATGACTGCCCTGATTTTGCAGATGTAAAAGGACAGGCATATGCGAAAAGAGCACTTGAAGTTGCTGCAGCGGGCGGACATAATATTTTAATGATAGGGCCTCCGGGAACTGGAAAATCGATGTTGGCGAAACGGATTCCGGGGATATTACCGCAACTGCAGCTCGAAGAAGCACTTGAAGTTACTAAAACGCACAGCATTGTCGGGCTTCTACCCCCAAATACTCCTATTATTAAAATAAGACCATTTCGTGCTCCGCACCATACAATAAGCGATGCAGGTTTATTGGGAGGACAAAGTATACCAACACCGGGAGAGGTCAGTTTGGCGCACAACGGTGTTTTGTTTTTAGATGAACTTCCTGAATTCAGGCGAAATGTTCTTGAAGTTCTGAGGCAGCCGTTGGAAAATGGCTATGTAACCATTTCACGCGCAGCGGGGAGTGTTACCTTTCCGGCTAATTTTATGCTTGCTGCAGCAATGAATCCATGCCCATGTGGCCATTTTGGCAGCTTACAGCGTGAGTGTAGATGTTCAACTTTTCAAATACAGAGATATAGAAATAAAATATCTGGGCCTCTTTTAGATAGAATTGATATACATATAGAAGTTGGTTCGCTGAATGAAAGCGAATTATTAAATGCTCCTACAGGAGAGAGTTCTTCTTTAATTAGGGAAAGAATAAAAAAAGCTAGAAAAATACAGCAGCGGCGCTTTTCTAATAAAAATATTTTTTCAAATTCACAGATGAATCCATCTGATCTGCAGAAATACTGCAGCCTTGATAAAGAAAGCATTACCTACTTAAGGCATACTATTGCTGAATTGCAGTTAAGTGCAAGAGCTTATGACAGAATTCTGAAAGTATCAAGAACCATAGCGGACTTGTATGGGACTGCAGAAGTGGCACTGGAACATATATATGAAGCTGTTCAGTACAGGACATTGGATAGGCGTATTTGGTAAAGTCATATTGATGTTATCCAGTCGCAGAATCTTTTTTTCAATCTATTGACATTTTTTTTAAAACCCGTTATTATATATTTCACATAGTATGAGAATTTACTTATTAACTTAATGATAGCCCTTAACTTAGGCTGAACACATCTAGTTATTAAAACGCTCTAATTTGTATTAAAATATTACCCAAAAAGGAGAATTAATCTAATGAAAAGAAATCTTTGGTCGTTCATGTTGGTTGTGCTTGTGTCTCTATCTGCTGTAGCATTAGTTTCATGCGGAAAAATGAAGGAAGAACACACAGGTCCGAATAAAAATAAAGCTAAAATTGCTCCAGGTCCCAAAAAAGTCGGTATTGCGCTGGCGGTTACTAGCAACCCTTTTGACAAGGCAGAAAAAAAGAGTCTTGCAGATTCAGGCAAAAAGAATGGCTTTAAATTATTACTTAAAGATGCTAAAGGTAAACTCACAAACCAGCAGTCTGACATAGAAAGCCTTATTTCTAAAAAAATTGATTATCTTGTTGTTGTTCCTGTAAAAGAGAACGGCTTTAAAGGAATTTTTCATGCCGCACATGAAGCAGGATTACCAATTATACTTATTAACAGAAGCATCAGCGGCGTTTCAGGTAAGGACTTTAATGCTGTTATTACGACAGACGGTAGATGGGAAGGAATGGCTGCAGCCGAATGGCTCCTGAAAAATAAGACCGGCAAAATTAATGTGGTTCAGCTTGTGGGTTCGCCAGGAGCCTCAATAACTAACGCACGGACAAAAGGTTTTAGAGTTATTGCACGTAAAAACAGCAGATTGAAAGTACTTGAATCTAAGATATGTGATTTTTCAGAAATAGAAGCTTATACTAATACAAAGAAATTTATAAAAATCTATAATCAGACTAATGTGAAGATTGATGCTATTTTTGCCCAGAATGACAGTATGGCTCTGGGAGCAATTAAAGCACTCAAAGAAGCTGGGATGAAACCTGGCAAAGATATTCTGATAGTGGGTGTTGACGGGCAGAAAGAAGCTAAAAAAGCTATAGAAGATGGGGAAATGTCGGCAACAATATCTTCGTCTCCATTATATGGTCCGATTGTTTTTAAAAATATCAAAGATCTTGAAGCTGGTAAAACAATAGCTCATGAACAGACAATAAAAGGGAAAGTCTTTGATAAATCAAACATAAGCGAACTTACTACAGCTTTCTGATGAAAGATCAATATTGAATTGGTTTGATAAATCATTTAATTAAAAAGTCTTGCCATCCTGTAAGGGGCAAGACTTTTTAATTATTGTACTCAATTTGTATTTTAGGCCTTTCCATATTAACTTGTAATTTCGTTGAAGTTTAAATAATAAGCTTTGCACAGCATTTAACTTACAGGTATAAATACCGTTTTCAGTTGCAGGATTAAGAAATATAACCATTACTGGAGAAGATACATGACATATTGTACTGCCAAAACAGAACTTTTAGCTAAGATGAGGAGTGACCTGTCTCAGGTTAATATTAAAAACTGGGATAATATCACTTCTGCTATTACAGCACAGAAAAATAACTCTCCTGAGGTTGTCCATTCTTCTGATAAGACCTTTTTGAAAAATATTAAAAAAGGAATCGCCTTCATTACTTTTGATTATGGAATTGATGGAGTTTCTATAGAGATTGAAAAATATGCAAATTGCCTGGAACGACTTTTTATGGATGAAGATGATGACACGGTCTCGATGCATTTTATTGGAGGAGATTTTTATGATAAAGCTGATACTGTCCTTAAACTTTACTGGAAACGTTATAAAATAGCTGGAATGAACGGATGGTCAAAGTGGGACAGTGGGAAATGGTTTTCAAAGCTTTTTTATGAAGATATGCCTGAAGGAAGCAAGATCTCTGATAATATGGCTAAGGAAATTTGGGACCAGGCTTTGCATTTTGCTGATTTACTTGGTGAGTACCTTGTTAATAATAATATTTCACTGCTTATACCTGTAAATATTTGCACTAATCCAGGAAATCCGGCAATTACATTAGCGGTCGTTTTGGTTACTGAGGCTTTGGGAATTAATGTTATCAGCTCAAATCATGATTATTACTGGGAAGGTGGAAAAGCTAACAGGAAACCGGGCGAGGTAGCCGGGCCAAGGGACCACTTCTTTAAAAATATTAATAACAAACCTTTTTTTGATCTTTTTAAAACTTTATACCCATGGAACGGAAAACGCTGGATGCAGGTAAATATTAACGAACCGCAGTCAGTGGCATTAGTTAATAAATTCGGGTTTGATAAAAAACAGGTATTTGAGTTAGGTTCGTGCATAAGCAATGAATTTTTAAGAGAATATACTTTTCCTGAGGTGCTGTCAGCCCGGCGTAGAATGACATATATTTTAGCTGACGGTGATCCTGTAATTACGCCTGTTTCTATAAAAAAACATATTGCTAATCTTTCCGACTGGATGAAAAATCAAAAACCGATCGTCTGTTCAAACAGTAGTAATTTAGAATTGGATCCAATGGAAAAAGGAACATTGTACTGCCTGCAGCCTACAAGGGTTGTTGGAAGAAAACGCATATACAAAGACTTGAAACTGCTTACTGCTCTGTTAAATCATAATAAATTGAAAAATGCGTTTAAAAATGGTAGTGTGCAACAACTCATCTTTCACATTACAGGACCGGTGCCTATAGAACATCAAGCGGACCTTGAAAATGTTTTAAATGCTTATGTCGAGATGTCTGAAAAGATACCTGCTGATATTGCCAATCATGTGTTTATCGCTTTCTCTGTGGGAACTGAAAAACATCCAAGCTTAGATAAAAATGGTCTAGATGAGTTATGTATTGAAGATATATATAAATTAGCTGATATTATTCTCTTCCCAAGTGAGACTGA
Source organism: uncultured Victivallales bacterium (assembly GCA_964523175.1). GTDB lineage: Bacteria > Verrucomicrobiota > Lentisphaeria > Victivallales > GWF2-38-69. The sequence goes on from CAZGAI010000072.1 coordinate 6,960, forward strand.
AGGGCGGGGCCTGCCGATAATTGAATCCGGGGCATGCGGTGTTCCTATTGTGTGCAGTCGCTATTACCCGGGAGAAGTTTTCGATGGTGTTGTAGGTAAGGGGTTACCGGATGAAGAACAGATTAAATTTGTTTTGTTTCCCGAAAAAGATGAATATTCAGATGATCTGTTAAATGAAGTTGCGGATATCCTGTTAAAACCTGAATCGCGTAATTTATACAAAAAGCATAATAAGATAGCGGTAGAAAAACGCTATGGTATAGAGATGCTTGTAAGTAAATTCGGTAGCTTTATGGAAGTATTAAAGAACTTATAACTCAATATATTCAAAGGCTTCTAACAGGCCTTCTAATTATTATCAGGAGAAAATTATGCGAATAGGATTTATTGAAGATACGCCCCTTCGCGGCGGAACTCAAATATGGGTAACAGAAGCTGCAAAAGTATTTATCGAAAGAGGTGAAGATGTTACGGTCATCGCTCCGGAAAATAGCTATGTAGCGAATGAATGTGCTGAGCTAGGAGCAAAAATATTTACCTATAATTGGGAGGATATTTCCAATAATAAAGAAAAATATAAAGCTGCCTGGATAGAAGGATTAAAGAACTCGGATGTTGCTGTTTGTACAGTACATCCTCCGAGAGAAGGCTTTCACTGTTCCGTTTTTGGTGCTGAATGTATAAAAGAAGCGGGACTAGAGACCATACTTATTCCTAAAACAGGAACTATAGTACCCGAATATAAAAGAGAATTTTATCTGCCGGATTCTGAAATAAACTCTAGAGTTATAACTATTACTGGATTTACCCGTAATTATTTGATCAGTGACTATAAAATACCTGAAGATATGATTGAATTGATTTATCAGGGAACTGAAGTTAATAGATTCACTTCAACAGAAGAAACTAAACTGGAAGCTGTAATAAGATATCCTCTTCCGGAAAATGCAGGTCCAGTTTTGGGGTCTGTCGGTTCTTTTGAAGAAAGAAAAGGACAGACAGTGCTGCTTGAAGCAGTAAAAAAACTTTCAGAAGGCAATCTTCCTAATGTTCATGCTATGCTTGTTGGTGAAGGTCCGGATGAAGAAATGCTGAAAGAAAAAGTCAAAGAAATGAAACTTGAAAAAAATGTATCATTTTTTCCATTTACCAGAGAACCAAACTACATTTTTGAAAGGCTTGATATTTTGACACTGCCAAGTCTTCACAAAGAGGGGCTTCCAAATGTACTTCTCGAAGCTATGTCAATGGGCCTGCCATGTATTGCTTCAAAAATGGCTGGAATTCCTGAAATTATCTTTAATGGTAAAACAGGTTACATGGTTACACCTGGTAAGGTTGATGAATTGTCTGAAGCAGTAGAAAAATTATGGTCTGATAAAGACCAATGCTTACAAATGGGGAAAAATTCCAGAAAACTGATGGAAGAAAAAATGGATAAAAAAAATCAGTTCGATGCATTCCTAAATTATTTTAGAAGATTGGTTAAGTAAATATATCGGGTGCTACGATCAGTCTTCGTCGGTCGACTTCGCCTCGACACAGTGGAATCGTAGCACTCCGAAATAAATATTGCTGAACAATGACAATTTTTAAATTTAAAAAACGTTTTATGGAACTGGGTAAAAGAACTCTTATAATGGGGGTTCATAACGCAACTCCTGATTCTTTTTCCGACGGTGGAAATTATAAAAAAATCACTGGTGAAATTGAACATTGCATTCAAATGATAGAAGATGGTGCCGATATCATTGATATTGGTGGAGAATCGACCAAGCCGGGAGATGATTCACAGGTTACTGCAGAAGAAGAACTGAGTCGGGTCATTCCTATTATTTCTGAGCTGAAAAGAAGATTTCCTGATTCAGTAATCAGTATTGATACAATGAAACCGGAGGTTGCGAGAGAAGCTGTATTAAATGGTGCAGATATAATTAATGATGTGAGCGGATTGACATTTTCTAAGGAAATAGCTGAAATTGCTGCAGACACAAAAGCAGGCCTGATTCTTATGCACATGAAAGAATCACCAAAATCAAAGAATTCTGATTATAAATATAATAACCTTCTTAAAGAAATTAAAGATTCTCTGATTAACGCAGCACATACAGCACAGGATTTTGGTGTTTCAAAAGAAAGCATTATTCTGGACCCTGGTCTTGGGGGTGGCTGCTTTGGTAAAAATATGGAGCAGAATTTTAAAATTCTCGCTAATATCCAATACTTTAAAAAAACCGGCTATCCAATACTGGCTGCACCTTCAAAAAAATCATTCATAGGTACTCTGCTTGATGAACGTCTGCCTCAAAATAGAACTTGGGGGACGGCTGCTACAGTTGCATGGCTGGCTGGTACAAAAACTGAAATTGTCAGGGTGCACGATGTGAAAGCAATGTTTCAAGTAGTCAAAACCTATGAAATGATAATGAAATGTAAAACAAGATAAAAGTAGAACAAACCACCCATTAATCATTTTTGTTATCGTGACCGACAAAAGATAACGATCATGATAATGCAAAACAAATCACCCAGGCTTCGTTTGCTGCGCAACTATGCCGGGCAGGCCAAGTCAACAGATCTCCAAATCACTAAATTTTTAGTTTTATAAGAGTATATTATGCTTCGTCTCAATAATATTTGTGTAAATATAAATAACAAGAAAATCCTTGATAATATTTCACTAAATATAGATAAGGGTGAAAAAGTTAAAATATGCGGTAGCTCAGGTTCTGGTAAATCAACTCTTCTTAAATGCATTTTACTCTTTGAATCAGCAGGTATTGGTATTGTTGAATATAATAATAACACTGTATGTGAACATAATGTTGCTGATTTCAGATTGAACTTTTCCTATATTTCTCAGAAACTTCCATATTATTATGAAACTGTAAAAAAGTTTCTGTATCTGCCTCTAAACTTCAAAAACAATAAAAGCCTGATTATAAATGATGAACTGGTAAAAAAGTATTTTGATAGGTTTTCTCTTGATATTGATCTCTTAAATAAAAAATATAATAGGCTTTCTGATGGAGAAAAACAGAGAGTATGTATTATTCAAGCCCTTTTTTTAAAAAAGGATTTTATGCTTTTAGATGAAGTTACATCTAACCTAGATAAGAAAAATAAAGAAAAAATTGTTGAAATAGTGTGTGAAGACAGGGATAGAACTGTAATAACAGCTTCTCACGACAATTGCTGGGATGATATATGTACTAGAAAAATTTTACTTGTAGACGGTAAAATAGTAAAGGATACTAATAAATGAGTTATTCTGTTTATATACTTCCCAACTATAAACTGCTGCTGTTTGCGTTTATTATTCTGATCCCTCTGTTAATCGATAGGTACCTGGACGCTCAGTTAATAAAAAATATTTTTATTTCCACTTGCAGGATGGCTGTTCAACTGATTCTTGTCGGCTTTTATTTAAGCTATGTTTTTAAATGGAATAACATAATAATAAATTTATTGTGGATTTTGATAATGATCGCTGTTACGAATTATACAATTTTAGATCATGTTGGATTAAAATTAAATTGGTTTTTTATTGGTAACTATTGTGTACTTGTGTTAACTGTTCTTATTATACAGACTTTTTTTCTAATAGTATTTAAACCTGATGTTTTCTTTAGTTCACGATATATTATTCCACTTGAAGGAATGATCCTGGGTAATTTGTTAAAGTGTAATATTATTGGAATGGACCGATTTTTTTCTGAGGTGCGTACAAGAAAAGATGAATATATTCTATATGTATCGCTTGGAGCAAATCATAATGAGGCGCTGAAACCTTTTTGGAATTCAGCATATAGAGCCGCAGTCAAACCACAATTAGCAGCTCTTTCCACTATGGGATTAGTTGCCCTTCCAGGTATGATGACAGGGCAACTGCTGGGAGGCTCCGACCCAATAGAAGCGGTAAAGTATCAAATACTTATTCTTTTAGCTATTTTTACTTCAGCTTCATTTTCTGTCTTTTTAAATCTATATTATTCGAAGAAAATTATTTTTGATCGTTTTGGTAGAGTTAAAGAAAATATTTTTAAATAAAATTTTTACTAAAAAAAGGAAAAGTAATGGAATTCATCAGTACATATATAATTAATCCGCTTAACACAGTTTTATGGTCTTATCTGCTGGTTTTTACACTTATTCCTCTAGGTATTTATTTTACTGTCCGTACAAAGTTTGTTCAGTTCAGACTTTTTTTCCACATGTTTAAAGTTATAACTGAAGGTACCAAAAAGAAGATTAAAAATGGTAAAAAAAGCATTTCACCATTCCAGGCATTCTGTATAGGCTGTGCATCCAGAGTTGGTACTGGCAACATAGCCGGTATTGCAATTGCACTGACGATTGGAGGACCGGGAGCAATTTTTTGGATGTGGCTGTTAGCACTCTTCGGTGCTGCATCTGCGTTTGTTGAAAG
>CAZGAI010000073.1:0-11375 GCA_964523175.1 uncultured Victivallales bacterium
TCTGCAGTTAAAGCATCTTTGTATTAGTTAAATTGGAGTAGGTAATATTATAATGAATAGCGAAACAGGCTGGAAAATAAGAACATCACTATTACTTGGTGATGAGAAACTGAAAAAGCTTAATGAAGCAAATATTTTAATTGTCGGACTTGGCGGTGTAGGCGCATATACAGCTGAATATTTATGTCGTGCCGGCATAGGTAACTTTACTATTATAGACGGAGATAAAGTTGATACAACAAATAGAAACAGACAACTACCGGCGTTGGTATCGACTACCGGTAGAAGAAAAGTGGAAATAGTAGCAGCCAGACTCCGTGATATTAACCCCGAAGCAAATATTACTTCAATAGATGAATTTATACGCCACGAACGAATCCCGGAAATTCTAAGATCTCAACCTTTTGACTATGTCATAGATGCAATTGATTCTCTTTCCCCTAAACTTCACTTAATCCTAAACTGCCTAGAATTAAAACTTAATTTAATAAGTTCAATGGGTGCGGGCGGGAAACTTGATCCATCACAGGTCAAATTAAGTGATATATCAAAAAGCTACAATTGCGGTTTGGCCAAGGCTCTAAGAAAACTCCTGCACCGTAGAGGAATATACAAGGGCATAAGAGTAGTATTCTCACCGGAAGAAAGAAAATCTTTGGCAACCCAGGATAAATCGGAAATTATTGCCAATACGGTTGTCGGGACTGTTTCATATATGCCGTCTGTATTCGGCTGTTATTGCGCTGCAGAAGTGATAAACCATTTCCATAGACACTAAGAAGTCAGTATTTATCCATAGTTAGAAAGGACTCCCCATTAACCTTAAAAACGGATGTTCCATAAAATCCACTATGAAGATATTCAATTATCTTTTCTTTATTACTCAAGGATAATGTTCTTATTTCATTGCTAGAACTTAAGTTATCATAATACTTTTGTCTATGATAAATATATCTAGGCAAATTACAATATTTATTCTTAAATGCTACTAATCTAAAATTATTTCTAGAAAACATCGTGATACTCATGATATTATCTGGATGTACAGTAGCTAAAACATGCTTTAACTTTCTAGCAAAAATATGTTCACAATTAATATTTACAAGTTGCTGACCAAGTCCCTTGGATCTTATCATACGCTCCACTAAAGTACCATGAAATTGCACTACATTATAAAGTTCATTTTTTGAAAAGTTTAAATTATACCCATGGTTTTCTTTTTGTATTCCAGGAATATAGGCCAACCTTACTCCTACTAATTCATCATCAATAAATGCACCGTGCGATATACCTGTTTCCTCATGCAAACATTGCAAAATTATGTTATTTGAAGGAATAAAGAAAAAGCTTTTTGAAATTGTTACATATTGCTTTTTAATAAATATCTTTATTTGAGAAATATTTTCAGTTCTAAGCAAGGTGATTTTCATATCGGCTTTCTTTTAATTAAAAGTAATTAAACATTTAAAAAAAATAGAAGCTAGATTTATATCTTAGGCTTCGGCATTTTGCTAACTCATGTTTATTTTTTTTGATAGTTAAAAATCGGAAATACCGGTAAAAAGCCGTTCTCCATTATATTAATAACTCCAATTTGTATCCCTTCATCAGAGTTTCCGGCAAAATTAACTATTCCGAATTGAGCCCCTTTACTCTGGTCAGTTTTATTAAAAATACCAAGCTGAATTCCGGATGATTCATTCGCGAGATTAATTACACCGAGTTCTCCGCCATTTATATTATCTGATTGATTAATAATTGCAAGTTGAACTCCTCTAACTCTGCTTCCTGTACTGACAGGAGCCAGTTTAAAACCATACACATCCTGCGAATCACCCCATATCAGTGAAAGGTCTGCACCATATACAACAGGTAAACCATATGAGGAGGGTAAACCTAGGCTTACTCCCGTTATGTACGACTGCTTGGGCCAGGATAGCTTTTCAGGCCAAATACTTATACGAAATATAGAGTTTGAATCTGAATTTTCTGCTGCATATAAACCAGTTGAGACAATGCCAAATGAAAAAAGAAAAAATAAGACTATAATAGTAGATTTTTTAAACATATCATACTCCTTAATTAACAGAAGACGGGGCTATATCAAAAGCCCTTAAAATAGAAGAATGTTGGAATACCGCCTTTAGGCCAAATCCAACGGATATTGGAAATTTCAAAATGCGACTTAGGGTTTCGTGATCGTTGTCGTAATCGTTGTCTTGATCGAAAAAGACAATGATAACGATTTATACTTCAGGTCTCATACAGGCTGCAAAAGTTTGGGGCTGAAAGTTCCGCATAAAGGCGGTCCTCCAACAAAAAAATAACTTTTAATACAGCCCAAACTTTAGTTTTATACTTATTGTAACCGTTAAGCTTGATCTATACAGCGTACTTTCAGCACGCACTTTTGTTTGGCACACAATCCTTGGGTTAAAACCACAAGGCTACAAAACTAAACTGCTTTGCAGTAAACAGCCTTAAAGCCCCTAAGCTTAACGGTTACTACTTAATAATAAACTTTGAATCTATAATACCTGTTTCACAGCTACAGCTACAGCTACTGAAGCTCCAACCATTGGGCTATTTCCCATTCCTATAAGTCCCATCATATCTACATGCGCCGGTACAGAAGATGAACCTGCGAACTGTGCATCTGCATGCATTCTGCCCATAGTATCTGTCATTCCGTATGAAGCAGGTCCCGCACCCATATTATCAGGATGTAGTGTTCTACCTGTTCCGCCACCGGATGCAACAGAGAAATACTTTTTACCCAATCCATTACATTCAGTTTTATATGTTCCTGCAACTGGATGCTGGAATCTGGTAGGATTAGTTGAGTTACCTGTAATTGATGCATCTACGCCTTCATGGTGCATTATTGCGACACCTTCGCGAACATCATCGGCACCATAGCAGTTAACTCCGGCTCTAGCTCCATCTGAGAAGGATTTCCTGCTTACGATATTAAGCTTATTAGTTTTATAGTCAAATTTTGTTTTTACATATGTAAAACCGTTAATTCTTGAGATAATATAGGCGGCATCTTTGCCTAATCCGTTAAGAATTACACGAAGTTTTTTTGTCCGGAATTTATTTGCTGAGTTACAAATACCAATAGCACCTTCAGCATTGGCAAAAGACTCATGTCCGGCAAGCATACAGAAACATTCGGAACCTTCATCCAATAGCATTCCGGCAAGCCTTCCATGCCCCAATCCAACTTTACGATGCTCAGCAACAGATCCCGGTATACAGAATGACTGAAGTCCGATACCTATACATTCAGCAATATCCAGCGGACTAGAACTACCTTTTTTTATAGCTATAGCGGCACCGGCAGTGTAGGCCCAGCATGCGTTATCAAAACATATACCCTGCACTCCTCTGACAATTCCAGCTACATCAATACCCTTTTCTTTACAGATAGCATCTGTCTCTTCAATTGAATTAATTCCGTACTCTTTAAGTACAGCTAATATTTTATCAACTCTTCTTTCATATCCTTCAAATAATGCCATAATAAACCTTCAATTATTTAGAATTTAACATAAATATTAAGAAAACAAACTTTTAAAAACTATAGTTAGTGTTTGTTTTATATTAATTACTCAGATCTAGGGTCAATATATTTAACAGCATCTTTATATCTGCCATAAATACCACTAGCATCTTCAACCGCTTTTACAGGATCTCCGGCTTTTATGCCCTTCATTAATTTCCCAAGATTTATGTACTTATATCCAATAACTTCATCATCTTCATCAAGAGCAAGTTCTGTTACATACCCTTCTGCAAGCTCCAGATATCTCACACCTTTCGACCTTGTACTGAACATTGTACCAACCTGACTACGGAGAGTTTTACCCAAATCATCCAGAGAAGCTCCTATTGGAAGACCACCATCTGAAAACGCAGTTTGGCTTCTTCCATAAGCAATCTGCTGGAAGAGTTCTCTCATTGCTACATTGATAGCATCACAGACGAGGTCTGTATTCAAAGCTTCCAGGATAGTTTTACCTGTCAGAATTTCTGCTGCCATTGCGGCAGATTGTGTCATCCCTGAACAACCGATGGTTTCAACCAGTGCTTCTTCTATTACACCTTCTTTAATATTCAAAGTAAGCTTACATCCCCCCTGATGAGGTGCGCAAAAGCCAACTCCATGAGTTAACCCGGAAATATCTGTTATTTGTCTTGCCTGAACCCATTTGCCCTCTTCAGGAATTGGCGCAGGTCCATGATCACACCCTTTTGCAACACAGGTCATCTCTTTTACTTCTGTCGAATAAATCATCTACATCAACCTCCTATTTTATTTGGAATAACAAAACCATATTTGGTATAAACCAATTTAAACTTGCATATTATTATCATTATAATAAGTAATATCTTTTTGTTATATATCTGTAGTTTAGTAAACAAATGTCAATATTTATAAAACTATAAAAGACATCAATACTAAGGCATAAAATATACTATTTTTCAGTATAAATACAGAGATACATAATTTTAATTATATCCATAACTGATTTATAAGTCAATAACACACGTTGATAAATAATCACAAAAAACAATAAAAGGAGTAAAACATATTAAATGCTGCATATTCGGTCAGAATGGATACCAGAACTTTATGCCATTTCCAATTCTGAACCATATAAAGAAAATAAAAACCGCTATAGAAATTACTAAGACAATGTAATCCGATTTATCAAAAACGGTTGCGTTATACCATGTTCTTTTATTATGCTTACCGAAACCACGCAAATCCATAGCATTTGTTACATTATCGATTCTGTTTAAAGCTGAATTTATAAGGGGAATTGTTATATTAAAAAGGTTTCTGACTCTTTTAGAGAATGATTTTTCATCTTTACCAAAGCTCAGCCCTCTTGCTGCCTGCGCGTGGGCGATAGTTTTAAATTCATTCTGGATATCAGGAATATATCTAAAAATAATATTAAATGTATATGCGATTTTATATGGAATTCCCACTTTATTTAAACTAGCGGCAAACCTGCTGGGATGCGTCGTAAAAATCAGTATCATTGCTATAGGCAGAAGCGAAATGTACTTCAATGAAAGTGTTATTATATAAAAAAGTGTTTCCAGGGTAAGTTTATAACCCAGAAGACTTAACAAAACTGTGGTTTTGCCGGTCAGAGTAGTCCCGTACTCCGGTGTTATCAGAAATATAAAAGCTGCGTTGATGAGGTTAAAAATAATTACAACAATAAAAAGATTCTTAATTATCCGAAAAGGTATTTTCGAAAAGCACAGGCAGACCACACCAAGGCAGAGCAGAAAAGCAACAACCCTTATATCCAGAAACATAAAAACTGTGATTGACCATAGTACAAAAATTAGAAGCTTAAGGCTCGGCTCCATCTTATTAAAAAATGAGTCACTTTCCACATATAATGTTCCAAATTTACTCATTTTTTCTCCTCTCAAAATCAATAAAATACTGGATAAAATCGTTCTTATTTTCAATTCCGGCAATTGATGCCAATTTACCCAGAGATGTTTCTTTTAAATTTGCTTTTTCAATAATATCTTTTTGAGAAAGCACATTTGCCGGTGTGTCATCTGCAATTATTCGCCCATCAGATAACACAATACTTCGAATGCCGTATTCCAGTGCCAAATGTATATCATGAGTTATTAACAGAATGGCGATTCCCAGGTTGGCAAGTTCTTGAATAAATTCCATAAATGAAGTATAAGTCCTGTAATCCTGACCTGCTGTGGGTTCATCTAAGATTATTATTTTGGGATCTAAAGTCAATATGGAAGCGATTGCAGCCCTTCTCTTCTGACCATAACTTAGTGAATTAATCGGCCAGTTCCTGTAACCATAAAGCCCGCAGGTTTTAATTATATCTAAATATTTATCTTCAATATCCTGATATTTATTTTGATTATTTTCTTTTTTAAATAGACCCTTAAGCTTACCACCACTGCTATTTCTAGCCTTCAGTCCCAGAGTTACTTCATCTCTCAGCATATGTTTCACAATCATACTATTCGGATTCTGCATCACATATCCAATATTTTCTCCAACCTTTTTAATGCTCCAGGTATTAATTATTTCTCCATTTAGTAATACATCTCCACTTTTTGGCTTTAAAATTCCGGCTATTAAACCTGAAAGAGTAGATTTACCAGCCCCGTTATTTCCCATAATACTGACAATTTCTCCTTTATGGAGTTCAAAAGAAATATCTTTAAGAATTTGTTTTTCTTCCTGATAAGAAAAATCAACATTTCTTAAAGACAAAATACGGGGTTTAGGTTCAGGATTAGTGATGCTTCTGTCGGCATCATACCATTTTAGTATGCTTTTTTTAAATTCTGCTTTATTGCAATTATCGATATTATCAATTCTAACTTCTTTAGAAAATACAGCCCCTGCATACTTTAACGCTTCGACATACAGTGGTTCCCTTAATCCTGCTTTATTTAAAACATCTGAAATAAGCAGTTCATAAGGCTTTCCATTAAAAATTACTTCACCCTTATCAAGCACTATAACTCTGTCAATACTCTCCTCTAAAACATCTTCTATCCGGTGTTCAACAATTAAAATGGTTTTATCTGACTCTCTATGGAGTTTATCAATAAGGTGAATGACATTTTTTCCGGAAGCAGGATCTAAGTTAGCCAAAGGTTCATCAAAAAGAAGGATATCGGAATGGGAAGAAAGAACGCCGGCCAGGGAGACTCTCTGTTTCTGTCCACCGGAAAGCTCATAGGGACTATGTTCTAAAAAGTCTTTCATCTTCACTATTTCAAGTGATTCCAATACCTTTTTCTGCATATCAGAAAGCGGCATCATATTGTTTTCCAGAATGAAAGCAACATCTTCTCCAACAGATAATCCTATAAATTGAGAATCCTGATCCTGCAGTATAGTCCCTACTTTTTTGCTAATTTCAAAAATATTTTCATCATACGGCTTAATACCGTCAATGAACAGCTGACCAGATATTTCACCATCATAAGCAAACGGTATAAGCCCATTAATACAATGCATTAAAGTAGATTTACCACAGCCACTTTGTCCCGCAATGAGAACCTTTTCCCCTTTGTTGATCACTATATCTATATTCTTCAAAGTAGGTTCTTTAAGATTATTATATCTGAAACTGAAATTTTTGAATTCTATCTTATTCATTCCTCAATCACCAAATCGCAGTTATTCCTATTTGTCATCAAAAAACTTAATACTACAGGCAAGGCAAAAATAATGAAGACTACAGAATTTGTTACTGAAATAACTATAACTTGAAAAAATATTTTTTTGGGAGCTTCACCCATTAATATAATATCTGAAGTTCCGGCAAATGAATACCCTAAAACAAAACCGGCAATTCCGGTGATAAGCAGAAAAGCTACATGCCATCTTTTATAAAGACCACGTTTAACATCAAACCCCCTGAACAGGTAAACCAGTCCGGCACAAAATCCAAATATGCCTGAACTTAGTTCCCAGTTCCACCAAATTCCCCATCCGGCCAGCATATCCGTAAGCATATGTCCTATAAATCCGGACAAAAAACCAACTCCAGGACCAAAAAAAACGCTAAAAATAGTAAGAATTATTATGGCAGGCCTAATTTGAACATTAGGCCCGATAGGAATGCCTACCAAACCGATAATACCATAAAGGGCTGCTCCTATACTGATGGTAACAACTGTTTTTGTGCTAAAGTTAAAAAGGGAATGTTTCATGCAGATAAAATCCATCTAAAAACACTAAAATACAAGAAATTTCACTATTTTTATTAGACAGTAATATAATCGCTGCTTTTTTATTTTATGGCAGATAATAGTTTTTTATATTAGGAAAGAACTTACTTTTGCACTTTTTTGGTAAAACATATTTTGTTTTTCTGTATGAAATTTTTTCTGTCCAATTTCCATTTTAGCAAAATATGTTTTTCCGGCTTCAAGTGCATCTTCATTAAAACTGATTAAGCTCTGTTTTTTAATAACATTCGGCAATATATCTTTTAAGGTTTCTAGCTCAATACTTTTCGAAATTAATACATAAACAGCCAGCATTACGACACCGACTGCTGCTTCCAAACCAATCTCAGCAGCTAATTCTGTAGCCGGTACATAATATGCCTGTACATCTTTCCTCTTAACTTTTCTATTTACAAGTGAAGAATTAGCAATTACTATTCCCCCAGGCTGTACAGAGTCTTCAAATGAATCGAGGGAAAGCGGATTCAGTGCAATTAACACATTAGGTTTATCTACTACAGGCGACCCAATCATTTTGGGAGAAATAATCACACTGGCATTTGATGTCCCACCCCTCATTTCAGGTCCGTAAGACGGAAGCCAGGTAGAATAAAAGTTCTCATTTACAGCACTGTTGGCAAGTAAAACTCCTGTAGACATAATACCCTGTCCGCCAGATCCAGCTATTTTTATTTTAATTTCCTCAGTTTTCTTTTCAGTAAAAGTTCTACTCATGTTTGTTTTTACATCAGAATCCAGCAACCTGAGGAGTTCTAGGTCACTAATCATAGTTTTTCTGGGAGCCTTTGAGGGCTTATTATCTATATCCTTAAAAACTTTTACTGGGTATTGTTTTTCCAAAGTAGATTTCATCCATTCCCGAGATTCTACAGGTGTCATTTTCCAGTTCACAGGACACGGCGACAATACCTCAACAAAAGAAAAACCCTTCTTGTTAATCTGATTATTAATAGCCTTTTTAAAGGCCTTTTTTGCCCTGATTGTACTAGCTGCACTGGATAGAGTAACACGTTCCACATAAACCGGCCCTTTAAGAGTACTTAACATCTCTGAAATAGCCATAGGTGCACCATCATTATCTTCACATCTTCCATTAGGTGAAGTCTTTGTTTTTTGCCCAATAAGACTTGTAGGTGCCATCTGACCTCCGGTCATACCGTAAACAGCATTATTAACAAAAATAACAGTTATATTCTCGCTTCTGTTGGCTGCGTGCACAATAGGTCCGATACCTATACTGGCTAGATCTCCATCTCCCTGATAAGAAATAACAATTGAGTCTTCATGAGTTCTTGCAATACCTGTAGCTATCGCTGGATTTCTTCCATGAGCACCCTGAACATTGCCTGTATCAAAATAGTTATAGAGAAAAACACTGCATCCTACTGGAGAGCAAAGGACAGCTCTGTCCTGAATATTTAATTCATCTATTACTTCCGCCAATATTTTATGGGCATTTCCATGGCCGCAACCTGGACAGTAATGCGTCGTTTTCTGTCCTTCTCCTCTTCTCGTAAACTCATCATAAAATGTTTTAGGTTTTGTATGTTTTATCATCTAAATATCCTTCTTAACTTTTTCGATTAGCTCTTCGACAGTAGGAACAATTCCGCCAAACCAGTTATATTTAAGAACAGGAGCTTGACGTTCAACAGCTAGTTCAACATCTACAGCCATCTGTCCATCATTTAATTCAACAACAATGATTTTTTCAGCTTTCTCAGCAAGTTTCCTCAAAGGTTTTTTAGGAAACGGAAACAATGTTTTGGGCCTTAACATTCCAATTTTAAACCCCTGATGCCTTAATTCCTCTACGGCAGTCAGGCATATGCGGGCACTAACACCAAAAGCGACAAAAACAATCTCCGCATCATCTGTCTCTATTTCTTCAAAATCAACAAGTTCATCCTCAATTTTACTGTACTTATCCTGCAATTTTATATTATGGTTGCTAAGGATCTTTGTACTCATATAAATAGAAGTAATTAAATTTTTACGACTTTTTTTATCTGCATTCAATGCCCATTCTTTATACTCTCCATGTTTTACTTCTTCCGGAAGTTCAATAGCTTCCATCATCTGCCCTATATATGCATCAGCAAGAATAAAAACTGTCATTCTGTATTTATCTGCTATTTCAAAAGCCCTGTATGAAAAATCCACCATTTCCTGAACTGAATATGGGGCTAAAACAATGTTTTTGTAACAACCGTGCCCCCCACCTTTAACTACGCAGTTATAATCACCCTGTTCCGGCCAAATATTACCTAAGCCAGGCCCTGCACGCTGAATATCAACAACTACACAAGGCAGTTCCGCACCGGCCATATAAGAGAGTCCTTCTGCCATAAGGGACACACCAAGTCCTGAAGATGCGGTAATTACACGCGCCCCGGCTGCTGCCGCACCATACAGCATATTAATTGAACTTACTTCACACTCTGCCTGAAGAAAAGTCCTTTGAGCTTTAGGAAATAGATCAGCAGCAGCATGAGCTATTTCACTTGCAGGAGTAATTGGATAACCAAAAAAATGCGTAGCACCACCGAGTAATGCACCAGATACAATCGCATCATTACCTCTCATAAACTGTTTATTCATTACCTTAAACTCCTTTTACAACGGTAATAGCACCTGGTTCGGGACATATATAGTAGCAAAATCCGCAAGCAATGCATTCCGAACTTTTAAATGTCGCAAATTGGTATCCCAATTTATTAATATCAGAACTAATAGTTACGCACTTCTTAGGGCAAGTAGTAATACAAAGTTTACAACCCTTGCATTCATTTTTACTGATTTCTATATAATTTTTACCCATAGGTATAAGCCTTTAAAAACATATATATATGATACTCAAAATGTTATAGTTTCTTAGCATTTTCAGGCTAAAAGATTATTATTTTCTAGCATTTTCATCAAAAATAATCTTCTTTAAAAAAAATACAATGTAAAATAAACATACATTTGAATATTTTACGTTACATGCCTATTCTATGTTACACATCCATAACATAACAGGTACAAAAGATGAAATTTGATGTAGAAGGCTTTAAGAAAATCAGGGAAGAAAAACGGTGGTCTCTTGCAGCTTTAGCAAGGAAAATGAATGTTACAAGAGTTACGATGTCAAGATGGGAAAACGGCAAACAGCCTCTAACAGAAAAGCGTATAATGGAACTGGCAGAGATACTTGAGGTGCCGGCTTCTAACATCTCTGACTTGGAGGATAAATTCGGATCTTCTCGTGAATTATCTCAGGTAACTGGCGCATTCATGTCCATTATGAAAACAGATTATAAAGCAAGACTTGAAAGACATGAAGGCTTCATAAAACTTTTACAGGAACAGCATGAAGAGATAGAAAAAGCTTCAGTGATTATCAATGCAATTCTTGTTTCCATGGATGTTATTTTTTATATTAAAGATACTAATAGCAAATATGTTATAGCAAGTAATTCCTTTCTGGGCAATGCCGGATTAAAAATTAATGATAATGTACTGGGACTTACAGATTCAGATTTTTTTTCAATCAAAGAAGCAAAAAACAATTATATTGAAGAGGATATAAAATGGCCAATGGTAATATGGTAAAT
>CAZGAI010000074.1:0-11361 GCA_964523175.1 uncultured Victivallales bacterium
TGGGATAATTAATAATGTGCTGGATTATTCTAAGCTCGAAGCTGGAAAATCCATTCTATTAGAGAATTGTTTTTCTTTGAGAAAAGTGTCTGATGAGTTATGCTCCATTTTATCCGGTATTGCTAATGATAAGGGGCTTGAATTTACAATCCGGTATGACATAGATTTATCTACGGAAATAATTGGGGATGATGTCAGACTTAATCAGATATTATTAAATCTATGTAATAATGCGGTTAAATATACAAACAAAGGTCAAGTAGTTGTTAACATAGAAAAAGTTAGTGAATCGGACGAAATAGTTAAATACAAATTCAGCGTGATCGACACAGGTGTCGGTATAACGAAAAATAATATAAAATACCTTTTTAAGCCTTTTTCTCAATTCAACCCGGAGGCTAATAATGCTATTGAAGGAACCGGTCTCGGCCTTTCGATAGTAAAAAATACTGTAGATTTAATGGGAGGAAAACTTGGCGTAGAAAGTGCCCGAGGATTTGGTTCAACTTTTTGGTTTGAACTGGAGTTTAAAAAGTTAATAAAGAAAGAGAGGCGAAATTTCTTTGATAAACGTCGCACTGAATATGCTGGAATCAAAAAAGATTTTAAAATACTTATTGCAGACAACGATAGATTTTCGCGCATTATTGTTGAAAAAATACTGATAAGCCTTGGCTATAATTCTATTGATACTGTAGTAAATGGACAGGAAGCTGTTGAGCAGTCATTAGCTAATGATTACGATATAATTTTCATGGACCGCATGATGCCGGTAATGAACGGACTTGAAGCAACTGCTGCAATAAGAAAAGCAGAAAAGAGTAATAAAAGTACTCGTATTATAGCTCTATCTGCAGATGCTTTAATTGAAGATAGGGGTATGTGTTTTGATGTTGGAATGGATTATTTCCTGCTTAAACCGGTTAACCCTCAAATACTCGATGATACAATAAGACAGATTATTTTAAATAATTATATCCCAAAAAAATATAAGCCCTTGAAATTATAAATTAAACGGCAATAAACATCATCATGTCATCTATAATTAATAACTTACACATAGACGCATTGCTAAGTGAGATATTTAACAGGTATGGATATGACTTCAGAGAATATGCAAAAGCATCGCTTACACGTCGCATACATAACTTTATGGCAAAGGAAAGAATTAATGATATAGATGAATTGACTCGCAAGATAATAACCGAGAAAGAAACTTTTGAGGACCTGCTTAATAATATTTCAGTAACAGTCACAGAAATGTTCAGAGACCCGAATGTATATGAACTTCTGAGAACAAAGATTATACCCTACCTAAATACATATCCTAAAATTAGGATATGGCTCGCAGGCTGTGCTACCGGACAGGAAGCCTATTCTATTGCGATACTCTTTTATGAAGCCGGACTTTATGATAAAACACAAATATATGCAACGGATATTAATGAAAAGTCTCTGCAATTTGCACGTAATGGAATTTACAGTAATGATGATATAAAAAAAAGTACGGCAAATTATCAGAAGTCAGGAGGATTGAACTCTCTATCCGATTATTATCACACTAAATATGACAACTCTATTTTTTCTAAAAAACTTAAAAAAAATATTACTTTTATTAAGCATAACCTAGTACAGAATAGATCATTTAATATGTTTAACCTGATTATTTGTCGTAATGTTCTTATATATTTTAATAAAGATCTCCAGTCAAAAATATTGGAACTTTTTAGTGACAGTCTGATACCTAACGGTTTCTTGTGTCTGGGAACAAAAGAATCTATTGATTTTATTGATAAAGATAAGTTTTTCAAGACAATTGACAGAAAAACAAAAATATACAAAAAAACAAAAATATTGTGATTATGTATCACAAAATCACTAAATGAATAAATACCAAGCCATCGTAATTGGGACCTCAGCCGGAGGATTTAGTACTCTGCCAATAATTGTGAGCAGGTTTGATAAAAACTTTCCGGTTCCGCTGATTCTTGTACAGCACACCCAGGCTGATAATGATTTTAATACATATATCGAACATATAAAAAAAACCTGTACTATTAATATTAAAGTAGCTGATGAAAAAGAAAAAATTTTACCTGGACACCTATACGTAGCCCCGGCGAACTATCATCTTCTTATTGAAAGAGACTTTACTTTTTCACTAAATATAGATGAAAAAGTAAAATTCAGCAGGCCATCAATTGATGTTTTGTTTGAAACTGCAGCATATGCGTATAAAGATAAACTTATTGCTGTAATTTTGACTGGAGCAAATAATGATGGAACTAACGGGATGAGGGTTGTAAAAAAATATAATGGTTTAACAATTGCTCAAAACCCGAAAGAGGCTTCCAACTCAGAAATGCCGGCAAGCGCCATAAGGGAAAAAGTAGCTGATAGAATATTGTGTTCAACTGAAATAAATGATTTGTTGATTAACCTTGTTTATGGAAGTTGATTATTAATTAATCCAAAATTACAAAAAACATTTTGTGTGTATATTAACTAAAGGACTTATGAATATGAAAATTAAATTAAAATTACATAGCATATTTTTTATTAATATATTATTAGCTGTAGTGGTGGGATTTACAGCCTATTTTTTCCTGAAAAAAATTATTTTTCATCAAGTTGAAAGTGGAATAAAATATTTAGATAAAGCTTTTATAAACCTTGAGCACAATGATTCCAGAACTTTAGCTTCAAGCTTAGAACTGTTTACAAATGATCACTCTTTCCAAAAAATATTTATGGAAAAAGATAGAGAACAGCTTTATTCATACTGCAAACCTCTTTTTGAAACAATGGAAAAGCAATATGGGATTACACATTTTTACTTTATTCTCCCTAATGGCAAGTGCTTCCTTAGAGTTCATAATAAAAACATTTATGGAGATAATATTACTAGATCTACATTTAGAAAAGCAAAAGAGACTCAAAGTATTATTTCAGGTATTGAGCTGGGTAAAACAGCTTTCGCTCTTAGAACCGTTATGCCTTATTATTATAAAAATAAATTAATAGGTTACGTGGAATTTGGTGAAGAAATTGATCATTTTTTAAAGATTCTTGAAGATGAAACCCCTAATACAACATTGGCTCTTGTTGTTAATAAAAAATACTTAGATAGCGAAAAGTTTAAATCTGTAAAAGAAGTAGCAGAAAGAAGAAATAATTGGGATGATTTAAAAGATTATGTTATTATTAATGATATTTCTGAGTCCAAAGTATTAAAGGACCATATATCGGTACTTGAAATTAATCGTATTAAGCAGGGAGAATCTTTGCTTAATGAATTTGACTTCAATAATTCCAGTTATGCATTAGGCGGTTTCACTATTAAAGGAGTTGACAATGCGGATATTGGGGTAGTGTTAGTACTTCAGAATGTTGACACGAGCAGTGCTTTTTTGAACAGATATATGACTATTTTTGTGATAATAATAATTTTGGCGATTCTTATTACAATTGTTAGCGGCCTGGTAATTTCACATTCAATAACTAATCCCATAATCAAAATAGCTAAATCTCTTTCTTCAATGTCAAAAGGGAAGTTGGAAAGCAATATCGAGTTTAAGTCAAAAAATGAAATTGGAATTCTAGCCAGTTCATACAATACTGTTGTTGAAATGCTGCGGGATGTATCAAGTGCCGCCAATAATGTCGCAAACGGTAATACTGATGTAGAGATAAAATTAAAAAGTGAAGATGATATTCTAGCCCAAAGCTTCAATGAAATGACTAGAAAACTTAGAGAACAGGAAATTTTTAATAAAGAGAGATTCTGGACATCAACTGCTATTGAAAAATTAAGCATTATTCTTAGAAATGAAAAAAAGACAAAAAAACTTGGAGAGAAAATATGCAGTTTTTTAGCTGAACTATTAGGTGTTCAAACTGTAACACTTTTCCTGCTGGACCAAACACAGCTGTCTTTAACCGGATCCTACGCCTTGGAGCGTGGCAATAAAATAAATGATGTGTTGGAAATAGGAGAGGGTTTGGTTGGTCAGGCTGTAATAGAGAAAAAAATTCTATCGGTTACTGATATACCTGAAGACTATAAACGGATAAACTGGTCACAGGGAAGCGCATTACCTTCAAATATTGTTTTTCTTCCCTTTATTTTCAATGATGAAGTAATTGGTGTTATTGAGTTTGGAGCTTTAAAGGAAATTTCTGAATTAAAACTTGAATTCCTAAAATTAATTTCCGAGCCAATCGCAATAGGTTTTTTCAACCTAAACCAGAGTAGCAAGCTACAAAATCTCCTTGAGCAAACTCAATCTCAGGCAGAAGAACTTCAAACTCAGCAGGAGGAGTTGAGGTCAAGCAATGAAGAGCTGACTAATCAAACAGAAGAGTTACAAGTATCTCAGGATCGGCTTCAGGCACAGCAGGAAGAACTCAGAGCTACCAATGAGGAACTGGAAGAAAAAACGGAGACCCTTAAAGAACAGAAAACTGATATTAAGGAAAGAAATAACAAACTAAATGAGATTCGAATAGAACTGGAAGAAAAATCTAGAAATCTTAGCCTAAGTACTAAGTACAAGTCTGAATTTTTGGCAAATATGTCTCATGAACTACGGACACCACTGAACAGTTTACTGCTTTTGTCGAAAAAATTTACGAAGAATAAAGATGAAAACTTAACTGAAAAACAGGTAAAAAATGCAGAAATAATTTATAACAGTGGTTGTGACCTTCTTAACATGATTAATGATATACTTGATCTTTCTAAGATTGAAGCAGGTAAAATGACGTTAGTGGTAGAAGAAGTTAAACTGGTGAATTTTAAAAATATAATTAATGATAATTTTGGTCATATAATGGAATCAAAAGGACTTGATTTCTCTATTGACATTGACAGTAACCTCCCAGCTTCAATCAATACTGATTCTCAAAAGCTGAACCAGGTAATTAAAAATCTGTTATCAAATGCAGTTAAATTTACGAAACAGGGAAGTATTAAAGTAAAAATATTCAAACCCCAGCGAAAAATAGACTTTCAAAATCCTAAGCTCAAATCGGCTAATTCTGTAGCTATATCTGTTACAGATACAGGCCTTGGTATTTCTAAGGATAAAAAACAGCTCATCTTTGAGGCTTTTCAGCAGGCAGATGGTACAACCTCAAGAGAGTTTGGGGGGACCGGGCTTGGTCTTTCAATCTCACGAGAGCTCGCAAAATTACTCGAAGGTGAAATTCAAATTGAAAGTACTGTCGGTGCAGGTTCCATGTTTACTCTTTTTATAAATGCAGATTTAAACCAGAAAACGTTGAAGGAAAATAATAAAAAGATTGAATTAAGTAAAAATCCTGAATCTCCGAAAGATGCTGTGGCTGAGCTAAAAGAGGAGGCTGTTTCTTATCCTAGTTTAGAGGATGACAGAGAGGCTTTAACTGCTAATGACAAAGTGATATTAATAGTTGAGGATGATTTAAATTTTGCACAGGTTCTCTATGATAGCTGCAAAGAGAAAAACTTTAAATGTATTCAATGTTCTGATGGTAAAAGTGCTTTGGCTTTAACCTTTGAATACATTCCTACTGCTATAATACTGGATGTTAGACTTCTAGGAGAGTTTAATGGGCTACAGGTTCTTGATGAACTGAAGGAAAACTTAAAAACCAGGCACATTCCTGTGCATGTGATTAGTGTTGATGACCTGAGGGTAGATACATTGACTAAAGGAGCAATTGGATTCCTGCAGAAGCCTATACTGGAAGCAGATATTGATGAAATGCTCAAAAGCTTAACCTCTGTATCTACAGAGCCAAAGAACATTCTGATAATTGAGGACGATGAAAAAAACTGTCATAGTATTCAGGAAACTTTATCAATAGAAAACCTGATTTTTTCTGTTGCTAACACAGGAAAAGATGGAATAGAAAAACTGAGTTCTAAAAAATATTCTTTAGTTATTCTTGACCTGACTCTTCCGGATATTTCGGGTTTCGAAATTATGAAAACAATCAAGTCTCAATACGAAAATTTACCAATAATTGTATATACAGGAAGAGATCTTGATGACAAGGAAAAACGTTTAATAGCAAAATATTCTGCATCCACAATTTTAAAGAACGCACAGTCTACAGAGAGACTGCTTGATGAAGTCTCTTTATTTTTACATACGAATGTTAACAACCTAAGCAAGGGAAATAAAAAAATAATTAATGATTACCATAGCGTAGAAAGCTCTCTAGCAGGTAAAACAGTGTTAATTGTAGATGATGATATGCGCAACCTCTATCTACTGGAAGAAGAACTAAGAGATATTAATATGAATGTTGTTAAAGCTATTAATGGAAAGATGGCCGTTGATTTGCTGATAAAAAACAAAAAAATTGATATTGTTCTTATGGATATTATGATGCCTGTAATGAATGGTTACGAAGCTATAAAAAAAATAAGAAAAACTCCTAAAATATCCTCCGTTCCGATTATTGCTGTTACGGCAAAAGCTATGAAAGAAGATAGAGAAAAATGCATTGATGCTGGTGCGGATGATTACATAACAAAACCGGTAGATATCGATAAACTCACTACGTTAATGCGGGTATGGGCGAATAAATGATTTAAAGATTGTGAGATTAGATGATAAAATTCACTAAATTATTTTCTAAACGCTAAAGTGTATACAGTTGTACTCAGTCACTGGATTATCAAATGAAAGGTATTATGTCATACAAACTAAAAATTCTAATCGTTGACGATTTGCCTGAAAACTTATCTGCTCTTAAACAGTTACTGGAAGAATTAGATGTGGATATATTCAGTGCTGCAGACGGAAATGAAGCTGTCGGGAAAGCTTTTGAAAATAATTTTGATCTAATTCTCATGGATGTACAAATGCCGGGTATGAATGGATTTGAAGCAGTTAACCTAATAAAAAAAGAAGAAAAGAATAGATATATTCCAATTATTTTTTTAACGGCAGCATATACCGATGAAATCAACAAAGTTGAAGGAATTCAAGCTGGTGCAGTTGACTACATTACAAAACCAATATCTGAAGAAATATTATTAGGTAAAGTAAAACTCCTGCTTGAGATGCAGAAAAATAAAAAAGAACTTGAAAAAGCAAAACGAAAATTAGAGATAATTGTTTTTACAGATTCTCTTACCGGTGTTATAAATAGAAATCCTTTTATGGACCTGTTAGAGCAAAACATTCACCGAGCTAAAAGAGAAAACAACAAACTTGCACTACTGTTTTTGGATCTCGAAAAATTTAAACAAATCAATGATATATATGGACATGATTTAGGGGATAAAATATTAGTTGAAGCTACAGAAAAATTTAAAAAAACAATGAGGCAAAGTGATTTTCTAGGAAGAATTGGCGGAGATGAATTTGTACTCTGTCTCAATGATATAAAATCGGCTGAAGGTGCAGTTTTGGCAGCCCGGAGAATTAATAAAGCTTTTTTAGAAAAAGTTAAGATAGAAAAATATTTAATTGATTTGACTGTTAGCATAGGTATCGCTGTTTATCCTTTTGATGGTGAAAGTGCTTCAGTCCTATTGAAAAATAGTGATATTGCTATGTATAAAGCTAAAAGAAGAAAAAGAAACAGTTTTCAATTATACAGCAAAGAACTTACACATGAACTTGTAATGGAACAGGCGCTTTTGAAAGCAATGGAAAACAATGAGTTTTCTCTTCATTATCAACCAATAGTCGACAGAAATGAGAGGTGTGTTTTTATTGAGGCACTTCTTAGGTGGAACAACACTGATTTCGGTAGTATACCGCCTTCAACCTTTATTCCTCTGTTAGAAAAAAATAAATATATTACTATGGTTGGTAAATGGGTTTTTAGAGAAGCATGTAAACAATTGGTAATAATCAATAAAAACAAGAAATATAAAGACCTGTCTGTATCTGTTAATTTATCTGAAGTCCAAATACACGATGAAAATTTTATAAATGAATTTGAGAATATCTTAAAAGATACAGCTGTTAATCAGAAGAATATAGTATTGGAAATTACTGAAGAAAGAAAAATTAATGATATTGAAAGAGTAATAAGTGTTTTGACTGAACTAAAGAAAAAAAGTATCGGAATTTTAGCTCTTGATGACTTTGGTTCAGGATACTCTTCATTTGCCAATCTGCTGCGATTACCTATTGATATTGTTAAAATAGATAAGTTTATTGTAGATAATTTAAACTCTGAAAAATATAGCGATGCAACTTTAAAAATGATTTCCTTAACTAAAAATCTTAACTTAAAAGTTGTGGCTGAAGGTGTTGAGACTAAAGAACAGTTTGAGCTTCTTAAAAAGATAGGCTGTGATTATTTTCAGGGATTTTACTTTGCAAAACCGCAGCAGGATATTGTTAAATATCTTGATAAATCTATTTAACCTTTTTTCCCATAAATCTGATGGCGCTTTCTGCAAGTGCAGCAGTAGAATCTACTGTTTTTTCTTTTATATTGAAGACCTGAAATGCAATAGGCAGTTCTGTACAACCAAGAATGAATAGTTCTGCATTCTGCTGCTTGAGGTTTTCTATTGTTTCATACACCCCTGAAATATCAATATTAAAGTGACCTCTTTTAATATTATGAATTAATTTAATAATATGATCCTGGTGTTTTTTGTCCGGCTTCAATATATCTATTCCATAATTATGAAAGGCTTTTTCATATAACATAGAGTTATATGTTCCTACTGTAGCCAGAAGACCTACTTTCGTTATATCGCCATGTTTTCTTGATATTTTTTTTGCTGTTTCTTCTATCATATTAAGAAAAGGTGTGTTAATTTCTTTAACAATATCGTCGTAGAAGTAATGAGCTGTGTTACATGGCATGATGATACAGTTTGCTTTCATAGATTCAAGTCTCTTTGCCGAATCAATCAGGTGTCTAAGTGGACTTTCACCATCCCCGAGCAAGTATGATGTTCGGTCTGGTATTGCCGGGTTACTGTCAACAAGCACATATATATGATCCTGATCACGCTCTGCTTCTGTCATCAGTACTACTTTCTTAAACAGATCAGCTGTTGCTAGCGGTCCCATACCGCCAAGTATGCCTAATATCCTTTTCATGTAAACTCCCTTAATGAAATTTTTCCTATTTGAATATCGTTTAATATTTCTTTCATTTCAATAAAGTTTTTCTATTTGTCTAATAAAAACCAAAAAAAATACTTTATGTGCAAATATGTTTCTTTTAAAACAAAAATTGATGTCATTGAAAAAAGAGAAGCTTTGAATTTTGTATATTGGATATTATTTGTAATCTGTTGACTATTGTTTGAAGTTTTAATTAAACATTCAAAAAGTTTTTTCACACAAAGCCACTAAGTCACAGAGAAAAAAATCATATTGCCTTCCTTTTCAGAATAGCTGGAACAGCAACGAAGGTTGTGTTATAAATTGGTTCAGTCTTCGCTGCGCTACGCCTTGACACCTGCGGCTATGCTGCACCAGAAAATATTAGGTATTATTTTATGAAGTTTTTTCTATTAAAAATATTTTGCTAATTATTGTACTAATTGTAATTATATTATTGTCATTAGTCTTTCTCATAACGCGTCCTTTTTTTCTTAAGAACGTTATTTTACCTCAAGTATCTAAAAGGATGGGGTTACCGATAAAGGCTGAATAAGTTGAAATATATATCTTTGATTCTAAATTAGTACTCAAAAACGTAAAAATTGGCATGGCTGATGATCCACTAATTGCTGGAAAGGAAGTTTCTTTCAGTATTGATATCAGCCAATTATACAGAGGGAACTATTAAAAAAGATACTAAGGGTATATTATAGTTCTCCTTTGGTTACTCTTTGCTGTTTTTATTGGAGAATTAGGTATTAGAGGCCACAATTAATTAATCAAAATATATATAGTTAATAAAAAGCAGGTACTATTTGACGTTTTATCTTTTGTGGAGTGCGAAAGCATGGTTTCGCAGAAAAAAGCGGCGACAAGTCACCGCACTCTAAATAGATATAAATCGTACAAGTACATCCTGAAAATAATAATACAACGGTTTGACTTTTGCAATACGCTTAACTTAACAGCATTGACCAAGACGGTTTTTTACATAAAACAGCTCTTTTGGTACAGCTCAAATATGATTATTAAAGGACAAAAAGATGATTAAAATAAAACAGTTTAGATACAGTAAAGATAATTTTGCGTACCTGTTGCATGTAGATAATGAGGCGGTTGCGATTGATCCGGGATGCCCGGATGATATTGTTAAATTTATGATGAAAAATAATCTGAATTTACGTTTGATTCTTAATACACATTCTCATTATGATCATACCTTAGGTAATAAAAAATTAGAAAAGAAAACAGGTGTGTCATTAAAAAAATATGAAGACCTATCAAATTTAAAGGTAGGTGGTGTTGATATAAATGTAATTCAGACACCAGGTCATACTGCTGATTCAGTTTGTTTTCAGACTGATAACTTTATTGTTACCGGTGATACTCTTTTTATAGCCAATATTGGAAATTGTCCGGATTCAATGCTGTCTGTTTATAAAGAAAGTTTAGCGAAACTATTATTACTGTCAGATAGCCTTATTGTTTATCCAGGGCACGATTATACTGAACGTTCATTAAAAAGAGTACAGTTAATTGAACCTGAAAATAAAGATATTGAAATATTTATAAGGAAATATAACCCACCACCAGTTTTTACGACAATTGGAGATGAAAAAAGAATTAATCCTTATTTACGTGCAAATACAAACGTAATTAAAGAGCACCTTAATTCTAAAGGTAAAAGCACGAGAACTGAATTCGACTGCTTTAAATCTTTTATGGAGCTATACTAAGGCGGGCTTTGCTAGCAACCCAAAAGAACAAAAAACAATTTCCAAATAACAAATAAATCTCAATTAGATAAAAAACAAAATGCGATGTCCGAATGCTTATATTTTAACCTGATAACTTTTAACTTTTAACTTTTAACTTTTAACTTTTAACTTTTAACTCGCGCGCGCGCCTAGCGCGTTAGCTTGAGCCAATATTATCCCATGCTGTAAAGTCTTTGGACAGGAGTTTATCCGATTCTTCAGGGCCTGCTGACCCTGACTTATAAGTTGCGATTGGAAGATTGGTGCTATTTTCAAAAGCCTCAATGATAGGCGTGATAAAAGACCAGGCATGTTCGACTTCATCGCAACGGGCAAAAAGTGTTGCATCACCACGCATTGCATCCATCAATAAACGCTCATAAGCATCTCGTGAAGAGGCTTTTCCGAATGCTTTAGCATAGTCAAAATCCATCAGCACGTGACCTATGTCAAGGTTATCTCCGGAACCTTACAGCCAAAACGTAACTCAATACCTTCATTAGGTTGAATCCTCAGCTTCAGAACGT
>CAZGAI010000075.1:0-11341 GCA_964523175.1 uncultured Victivallales bacterium
CAGGTACTCCTAATAACAGGTTGAAATAATTATTTTCAAGCATATCTTTTAATATCCATTTAAAAGTGTTTTGTAATTATAAATCACTACAATATAATACTTTACAAAGGAATGTTAAAGTTTTTTATTCGTAAACCTCGTGCTTAAAAAGAGCTTTACAGACAGGCTCTAGTTAGGCCTGTCTATAATTTTGAATTCTGCTAAGGAAACAATAAATGTCAAAAAATAAATATTTGAATTTTATTCTAACTGTTGGTTTAATTGCCATTATTTTTTTTGGAATTGTAATTGTGAAATCGCTTGATCACAATAGGTATCAGATGGAAATGGTTTTTGGAAGATTATACAAAGTAGGTTCCATGTTGATTCAGCTGGAAAAAAAGATAGGCGAACTTTCATCGGCAAATTTTGAAAAGTCCAAAAACTATTCTGCGCGTTTGAATGAAAATATAGACATTGCAAATAGGGAGTTTTATGATCCTAATGCTGTGGAAGGTGGACGTATGATTATCCCCATAACGAGTGTTTCAAAAAATATGAATTATATCATAAACAATGAAGCTTTCGTTTCCGGCTTATGGAATTTGACAACCTGTTCTCTGGCAGAAAGAAATTACGAAAACCCCGAAATTTTTCAACCAAAAATAGCTGAAAGCTGGGAACTGTCAAAAGATAAGATGGTGTATACCGTTAATTTGCGTAAAGGAGTTTTGTGGCATGATTTTAAAGACCCTGTTACTGCAAAAAAATGGCAGAATATAGAGGTGACAGCCGATGATTTCAAGTTCTACGTTGATGTAATAAAAAATAAGGATGTTGATTGTGCTCCCGTTAGGTCTTATCTTAAAGATTTAGGGGAAATAGAGGTGTTGTCCAAGTATAAATTTAAGGTTTACTGGACGAAAGAATATTTTTTATCTGAGGCAATAACGTTGTGGTTGATTCCTCTGCCCCGGCATTTATATCATGCTTATGACGGGCCGTTTGACGGTAAAAGGTTTAACGATGATTTTCAGCGTAATAAAATAATTGTAGGTTGTGGGCCCTATCGTTTTGTCCGATGGGATGCGGGACAGAGAATTTTCCTGTCTATAAATGATGCTTATTTCGGGAGGAAATACGGAGCAGCTCCCTCCATATCGGCTATTATTTATGAAATAATTAAACACCCCAGCACGCAATACCAGGCTCTTCTCTCAGGAGATATTGATCAAATGACTCTAACGCCGGATCAATGGACTAATAGAACTGATACTCCCGAATTCGACCCAAAAAGCCCTAAATTTAAAATAAATAAATATAAGTATTTATCTCGTTCCTATTCATATATAGGGTATAATTTGAAAAACCCGCTATTTATGGATAAAAAAGTTCGACAGGCTTTAACCCACCTTGTTGATCGTAAAAAAATTCTTAAGGTTGTATTTGCAGGGCTGGGGCATATTACTACAGGAAATTTCTTCTATGACAGTCCATATTATGATAAAAATATTAAACCATATTCTTTTTCTATTAAAAAAGCGGTGCAGCTGTTAAAAGATGCCGGATGGAGTGATACTGATGGTGACGGAATTCTTGATAAAGATGGAAGGAAATTTGAATTTACGGTCTTAACTATTTCCAATAGTACAACTCAGGAGAAAATGTTTCCTATCATTAAAGAGGACATGAAGAAAGCTGGAATAAAGATGAACATTAACAAAGTAGAATGGTCTGTTTATGTTCAGCGTTTGGAGCGTAAAGACTTTGAAGTTGTTTCATTGGGCTGGGCACTATCTTTTGAGCCTGATCCCACTCAGGTTTGGCACAGCAGTATGGCGGATGCTTCAGGATCCAGTAATCACATCGGTTTTAAAAATAAAAAAGCGGATGAACTGATAGAAAAAATTAGAACCTGTTTTGACTTAGAAGAAAGAGTTAAATTATGCCATGAATTTCACCGTCTGCTTCACGAAGAACAGCCTTATACTTTTTTATTTTCCAGAGATGCTCTTGTTGCTATCAATAAGAAATATAAAAATGTTAGGCTGTTTAAAAACGTACCGGCTATTCCTGAAGAAATTATGTGGCTACCCAGCGGCAAAGACTCAAAATCAAAAAATGAATATTTATGAATCGAAAATGTTAACAATAACTAATAGAAGCTAGAGATTTATTGTTACCATGTCTATAAAATGAAAACAGTGAAGTGTAAAATGTAATTTAACTTGTATATTTTGAAAAGGTAAAAAAGCAATTTTTAGTAAATAAGAAGAATTAATTATGGGTATAGCATTAGATAAAATTAGCATTAAAGGCTTTAAGTCAATAAAAGAGCTTGCAGGTTTTGAGCTTGGCAATCTAAATGTACTTATTGGAGGAAACGGTGCCGGGAAAAGTAATTTTATTGAAATATTCCGTATGCTTAGGGCGATGGTAGGACTAAATTTTGGAGCATACGTATTAGATCGTGGAGGTGCAGACGATTTTTTGTATAACGGCCCGAAAATAACTAAACAAATAGCTGCTGAATTTAAATTTGGTCTTAATGGTTATTCCTTTGTACTTGAACCAACAGTGGATGATAAGTTTCTTATAAAAAGTGAAGCACATGATTTTAAATTTGGTCAAAAATGGTATTTTGGATCGGATGGCTTTGAAAGCTGTTTACCTATAGAAAAAGATAAAAATGGGGTCACTTCACCACATGGAGTTGGTCATTATGTCTATGATTCAGTTTCAAATTGGACAGTATACCATTTTCATGATACAGGTAATACCGCGCCTATGAGAAGGTACGAAATTATTGAAGATAATAAATATCTTCGTTCTGATGCTGCAAACATAGCAGCGTATCTTTACAAAATTAAAACTCGACATAAAGAAACGTATCAGGAAATTGTGGATTCTATCAGGACGGTAACACCTTTCTTTGATGATTTTATTTTAGAGCCTGTAAAAAAAGGGGAGAAAGAGAAAATAAATTTATCATGGTTACAAAAAGGCTCTGACTACCCTATGCAGCCATACCATTTCTCAGATGGAACTATTCGTTTCATCTGTTTAGCTACAGCATTAATTCAACCTTACTATCCTTCAATAATAATAATTGATGAACCTGAGTTAGGACTTCATCCTTACGCAATAGATGTGCTGGCAGAACTTATAAAATCAGCTTCAGGGGAGACTCAGGTAATTATATCAACTCAATCTCCTGCTCTTGTAAATAATTTTGAACCCGATGACATTGTAATTGTAGATAGAAAAGATGGAGCTTCTACTTTCAACAGACTTAATAAGCAGGAACTGGATAATTGGCTTGAAGAATATGCACTGGGTGAATTATGGGTAAAGAACATATTTTCCGGAGGCCCGGTTCATGAGCAAAGTTAAGAATGTTTACGTAGTTGTAGAAGGACATACAGAACAAACTTTTATAAGGGATATTCTTGCACCTTATCTATACCCTAAAAATATTTATCTAAAAGCATCGCTTATTGGTAAACCTGGGCACAAAGGTGGAAATGTTAAGTTTGATAGGGCGCAATCAGATATTGTTATGTTTTTAAAACAACGCAGCGATATATATGTATCCACAATGTTTGATTATTTTAGGTTGGATACCGATTGGCCGGGTCTAAGAAAAACAAAGAAAACTTCCAGTGCACTAGATAATTCTGAAATATTGGAGCGAAAAACATTAAGAGAAATAGAAAAGTACTATCCTGATTTTAATTCAGGAAGGTTCATTCCGTATTTCTCAATGCATGAATTTGAAGCATTGCTGTTTAGTGATTCAGGGGTGATTGCTGAAAAACTTTCGGTCAAAGAAAAACTTATATTAGATATTATAGAGGAATGCAAAGAACCGGAAGAGATAAATGATGAGCCCGAAACAGCACCTTCTAAAAGAATTGAAAAAATTAGCGGGATTAAATATAAAAAGACGATTACCGGAATAGCTATTGCAAAAGATGTTGGAATTGTGGAAATGCGTAAAAAATGTCCGGTTTTTAATTTATGGCTGAAGAAACTCGAGAAACTCTAACGTTATCCTCCAAGTATTATGGACAAGTTGATTAAATGGATACTCCAAAGCAATATAAAATAGCCAAGGTTCTGGTGGATCTTTCCCTTGATCGTTCGTTTGATTATTATATTCCCGAAGAGTTGGAAGAAAAAATAAATATAGGGACGCATGTGAACGTTCCTTTCGGTAGATCTAATAAAAGAACAATATGCGGATGTGTTGTAGGTTTTCCCTCATCGTCTTCCTATCCTAAACTGAAACTTGTTGAAAGTGTTTATATCAAAAGGCCCAGAATACCTGAATCTCTGGTAAAGCTGGGTGAGTGGATGGCTGAATACTACTGCTGTTCCAGGGAACAGGCTGTCAGAGCATTGCTTCCGGGTCCTGTAAGAAGCGGTAGAATATCAAAAAAAAATATTATGTATGCCTATCTTCCTGACCCTAAAAAAGCCGGAGATTTTTTATTTAATGAATGTGAACGTTCACCCGGCAAAGCAAAGGTTATTAAAACACTTTTACAGAAACCTGACTTACCTCTTTTTTTACTGAAAAAAATAACCGGATCAAGTGATGCGGTAATAAACTCCCTTGTAAAAAAAAATATCATTATTAAGGAAAAAAGGACTGTTACCAGAGATCCTTTTTCGGATTCGGACGTATTAACAGAAGAAAAACCGGAGCTTACAGAAGAACAGTCCAGTGTTGTTGTAGAAATAAAAAAAATGATAAATGGTGGAACGAAGCATTTTTGTGCGCTTTTGTACGGTGTTACTGGAAGTGGAAAAACCGAAGTATATTTACGCTCAATTGAAGAAACACTGAAGAAGGGTAAAGAAGCTATTGTTTTAGTTCCGGAAATATCTCTTACACCTCAGACTACCGAGAGATTTCGTGCAAGGTTTGGAGATTCTGTAAGTGTTCTGCATAGCGGGTTAAGTGATGGTGAGCGCTTTGATGAGTGGACAAAAATTTATGAAGGAAAAGTTAAGATGGTCGTCGGTGCAAGAAGTGCGCTGTTTGCTCCTTTTAAAAATCTTGGATTGATCGTTGTTGATGAAGAACATGAAAACTCATATAAGCAGGATGAAGCTCCAAGGTATCATGCCAGAGATGTATCTGTTATGCGCGCCTATCGTGAAAAAGCTACAGTAATACTTGGTTCCGCCACTCCATCCCTTGAGTCTTTTTATAATGTTGAGAAAGGTAAATACCTGCTATTAAAATTGACGAAAAGAATCGATGACAGGATTATGCCGAAGGTTCTAACTGTAGATATGCGGGCTCAGGCTGTTTCTGCTGCCGGTAAAAGTATCTTTTCAAGAGATTTAGTTGCTGCAGTTTATGATAGAATTGAGCGTGGTGAGCAGGTCATTATTTTTTTAAACAGGAGAGGATATGCTACCCATATGAGTTGTTCTCACTGCGGGTATGTTGCCAATTGT
Organism: uncultured Victivallales bacterium; assembly: GCA_964523175.1. Lineage (GTDB taxonomy): Bacteria > Verrucomicrobiota > Lentisphaeria > Victivallales > GWF2-38-69. The sequence goes on from CAZGAI010000075.1 coordinate 5,452, forward strand.
CCTGAATGTTCAATCGACTATACATTTCATCGCGCAAAAGATTATCTATCATGTCATATCTGCGGTTCTCTTATAAGAGCACCACAGCATTGTCCGAGCTGCAATGCCCCGGATATTAAGTATTCCGGAGTTGGTACAGAAAAAATTGAATCTATAGCAGGCAAGCTTTTTCCTTTGGCACGGGTTAAGAGAATGGATTCCGATACTATGACCCATAAGAAATCCTATGAAACTGTTCTACGTGCTTTTCGTAAAGGAAATATTGATATTCTAATCGGTACTCAGATGATAGCTAAAGGCCTGGACTTTCCCAATGTTACCTTAGTGGGCATTATTAATGCCGATATCAGTCTGCATATTCCGGATTTTAGATCTGCAGAACGAACATTTCAACTGTTAACTCAGGTTGCCGGGCGTGCGGGAAGGGGAACAATACCTGGAGAAGTTTATATACAGACTTATACGCCTTTTAACAGTGCTATTCAGTTTGCTGTAAATCATGATTTTGACGGCTTCTATAAAGAAGAAATTGATATTAGAAAACAGTTGGGCTATCCTCCTGAGGGGCACTTAGCTATTATCAGATTTACAGGTGAAAATGAAACAAAAGTTAATGAAACGGCGGAGCTTTTTGCAAAGGACCTTGAACCTGTTATAAATGAAAATTTAATGATTTCTCCAGTTTGTCCAGCACCGATATCTAAAATGAAAAATAAGTACCGTTATATGTTGATGATGCGCGGAAATATTAATTTCAGTCTAAAAAAATATTTAAACGAATTAATTTTTCACAGATATAGATCGCCTGCGGTATATGTTTATATTGATATTGATGCCGTTAATCAGATGTAGCTTGTGATTTGGTGATTTGGTGATTTGGTGATCGCCGGAGGCTATTGAAATTTGGCCTGCCCTACGAAGCTTTAATCCGGTACTTTAGCATTGATTACTCTTCTGGTCCAAATCCAAATTTTCTTCAACTGAGTTGAAGCACTCAATAGAAGAAAAGTTTCGATAAATCATATTCTGTCTGTTATTAAGCTCTTTTTTTTGTTGTCAATATTAAAAGTTTATTGTTATTTCTCAGGTTATTGCATATACTTCATATATATAGTTTAATGTTACATTATTTTGTAATAATTTATATTTCTAATATTTAAGAAAGATTTACTATATTAAAACATTTTTTTTAAACAAATCTGAAATTATGTAGGTGGGGCTTTAATATGACAACTTTTGATCGTGAAAAGTTCATACAGTTACGCAAACTTAGAAAAATAACTATTGATGATGCTGCATTGAAAGCAGAGGTGCATAGAGTTACTCTGTCCGGTTGGGAAAGAGGTGTAAGAACTCCTTCAGAAAAAAATATTAGGGCCTTAGCGCATGCGCTTGGAGTTCCTGTTGGTAAATTTTCTGATTTACAGGAGGAGGAGGTGTCAGGAGTACATCTTTCTGACATGGTAAAGTCCTGGCTGATTTTTGCTGATTCAAATGATAATAAAAGAGATGAACAGCAGAGTTTTTTTATTAACTATCTGATGAAACAGTATACAGAATTTAAGCAGGCTTCACTTGTAATAAAAGCAATTCTATCGACGATGCAGTCGGTCTTCTATGTGAAAGATACTGAATTAAAATATATTACTGCAAACAATGCGTTTAGAAAGAATTTCTTATTAAATCCCGGTTATAGAGTTTTAGGGAAAACAGATGAAGATTTTTTTGCGGTTAAAGAAGCAAAAAAAAATACCGACCTGGATCAAAAGGTCTTATATTCCGGTAAACCGATAATTAAACTTGAAGGTTATATCCCGGGCAGCAGAAAAAAAAAGAGGGGAATGATCTCAAAACTTCCAATATTTGATGCTGATGGAAAAATAGCCGGAATAGTCAGTTTTTTTGATGATATGACTAATGAGTTTAAAGCTGAAGAGAATAGAAAAATATTGGAAGCTACTTTGGCCGAATCTTCAGATGTTGTATGGCTCGTTTCCTTTTCTCCCCAAAAAAAGATAATTTTTGTTTCGGATTCCGTCGAAACATTATATGGGTATCCAAAAGAAAAGTTTGAAGAGGATTATGACTTTTGGTTGAACAACTGTGTACATCCGGATGATAAAGATAGTTTGGTAGATTATAAGTATCCTGATGATATGAAATCCTGGGCTGCTAAATTGACTGAAAGTGGTTTGTCGTCAGAGTTAAATCAGTATAGGATTATAGATGCAAAAGGCAATATGAAGTGGGTAGAAGAAAGTATGTTTAGAAAAACATATCAGGACATTGATTGTATGTGTTTTATTGAAAGGGATATTACAGAAAGAATTGTAGCTGAAGAAAATAGAAGGTTACTTGAAGCATCTGTGAATAATTCTTCGGATGTACTATGGTTAATTACATTTACTCCGGAAGAGCAGAAACTTATTTTTGTTTCAGAATCAGTAAAAGAACTTTGCGGTTACTCCAAAGATTTCTTTTTTGAAAGGAGTAATAATTGGCTCAATAATTGTATTCATCCTGACGATAGAGAAGAGCAAGAACAATACCATTTACTTTCCAGCTCAATTTATCAAAAGGTAATGAGTAACGAAACACTGGATTGTAACAAAATTTATGATTCTAACCCTTATAGAATCATCAGATCTGATGGAGAGATAAGGTGGGTTGAGGAACGGGCTCTTTTTTATAAATTTTTTGGTAAAAAGTGTTTCGTATATATTAATAGAGATATTACTGAACGTCATCAGGTAAAAATTATACACGAACTGATGACAGAATTGTTCGATAAGTCAGAGTATTACAATATCTGGCTTCTTAAGCTAACACCTTTGCCTGATAAATCGTACTTTCAAAAGCAATATTTGTACACAAGTGGAAATCGTGTAACTGAGGAAAGATACGGTTATAACAAAGATGCTTTTGCAAAAGATCCAATGCTTTGGCATAAATTATTACATCCAATGGATAAAGAAAGGATTGAAACTGAAATTAGAGATGAACAGTATCCTAAGATCCTTAGATACAGAATTGTAAAACCGGATGGAGATGTGAGATGGCTTGAAGATTATCTTATTAGTGTGTCGAAGGATAATATAATATATTTTCTGGGAATAAGTAGAGACTTAACAAGTGAGTTATCAGATGATACTCGAGAATTTCAACAGTTGTCTGATATGTTGAAAGGATTAACTGCCGAGTCATCAGATATTTTCTGGATAAAGGCGTTTAATCTGCATTACCTGTTTTTAGAAGGTTCTGTTGAAGAAGTTTTAATGCTTCCAAAGAAAGCACTACTTGAGGACTCAAATATTTTAATGGAACGAATTCATCCGGATGATATTGTAAGCGTAAATAGCATCTACTCAAATGATGTTTTTCCTGTAACTCTTGAATACAGGGTAAAAAAGATAAAAAGTGGATACATATCAATTAAAGAAACAGTGTTTAAAAATGATAAATATTATTATGGAATAATTAGATGCCCCGCGAAAAGTGTTTGATTAAATCTAACTTTGGAAAGCGTTGTCTACCTTAGGCTACTACCGAACAAATAAAGTGAAAAATAATATTATGAAGTATAAATTAGTCATATTTGATTGTGATGGCGTGATTGCAGACAGTGAACCAATTTCAACCCGTTTATTTACTGATATGGTCAATGAGCTTGGACTTAATCTATTATATGAGGAATCCGGAAAGCTGTTTACAGGACGTTCAGATAAAGATTGTAAGGAAATTGTAGAGACCAGACTTGGTTCCCCTATGCCTGCGGAATTCATAGATGATTTTAATAGTAGACTACTGGTTTTATTGGAAACTGGATTAACTGCAGTGAAGAATGTTGAGAAAGTTTTGGATTTATTGCAGGGGACTACCCCGATTTGTGTAGCCTCCAATGCTCCGCGAAATAAGGTGAAAGGTTCTTTAAGAATAACAGAATTAGGTTCTTATTTTAATGATAATATTTTTACAGTTGATGATGTAAAACGTGGAAAACCGTTTCCTGATCTTTATTTATTAGCTGCTGAAAAAATGGGTATACATCCACATGAATGTGCAGTTATTGAAGATTCTGTTTATGGTGCCCGTGCTGGTATTGCTGCCGGCATGACAGTCTTTGGTTATGCTGAAAGAAGTGATGAAGTACTTCTTAAAAATGAAGGTGCAGTGGTATTTAATGATATGCTGGATTTGCCTGAACTGTTGCTGAATCTATAATCTTCCGTTGTTTTCCTGTTGGGAAAGGCATTTAAGGCAGTTATAGCGGATGATTCAACCTGAATTATTCATAAATATGGACTGTTTCTCCCGGGAAACTGACTGCCTGATCAGCCGAACCGCCTTAGTACGCGATCCGTAAGCTTGGTGGTGTGAGAGGGGCGCTCCGTGAGGAGCGTTCCTATCTCAATAGATTTTAAATATCATTTTGCTTAAATAATCGTGCCCTTCATCTAAAGACAATTGCCAACCGCTTTTTATTAATTGTTTTTTTAGCATATGATTTATAAATCCATGACAAATAATGATTATTTCATTGTTGGTCTTTAAATAAGAATCAATAAATTTAATAGCAGAATTTACTCTTTTTTTAGTTGCTTTATATGATTCACATTTTGTACTGACTCCATATACCCAAAGTATTCTTGAAATTACTATTCAAAACTTTGCTTTTTTTGAATTTTGGGGAAACGTATTAATGGAACTTCAGCTTCATTGAATAATTCATTTTCTTTTTCATTTTTCCTTTTAACGTTTTGATCTCTTATCATTTTGCAGCGGAGCAAAAAATGATTAAGAACATCTTTTTGTTATGAATTCTTTTTTATTGTTTTTGCTATATCATTACATGGCACAAGTTGAAAAAGGTGATTATGAATGGATTGAGGATCTTAAAGAAATTTCCGGAATATCTTCTTTGAAAATATCCCGGCTCACTGATACTTTAAGCCTGCAGGAGCAGCGGGCATCATATGGATTAATGGGTAATTCAAGACATAAAGAGAGTTTCAGGAAAAAGCAACAGCAATAACATTAAATTCGATTTTCAATGCTGTTTATTCTTTGCATATTATTTGAAATAAGCATGTTACATGTGAACGGCACAGATAATGGAAAAATTGCGGCCTTCCGAAGTAAGTCTGAAACGATTTACTGAACGTGCACAACGGCTTTATGAGCAGGGAGCGGATTATAATCGACTCCGAATGTATGTTACACGTTGGCTAAATTATATCCATGCCGGGCTAAAAATGCTAGTTTCTCGAAAAGGCGACATTAAACATTATCTCGTGTTCATTCTAAAACAACTGAATATTAAAAATATTATAAATATATAGCGACGTTACCTCCGGCTCCGCTGAATAATAACGTCACTCTAAATATTCAATTTATATATTATTTATAATATATTCTGACCATGCGCCATTAAAACTAAACACCACATCTTAACGACTATCCCATTTCAACTTACCACTAATAACACCCACACGCCCTGGCCCATCATTAATCACCCCACTACCGCCAGCAATTTTATCCAATTCGTCGTCGTCTAACCTCAAGGCTTTAATTTCTTTCAAAGGGTGTTTTGCTTTTTCTGATTTTTCTTCCTTTGATACTTCTTGTTCCTTTGACATGTTGTTGATCCTTTTTTGTTTTTGTGCAATGTATATTTTTAGGCTCTTCGGTGGTTTATTCAGTAAATTAATAATTTCTTAGAGGTTTTGAGGTTTGGTAAATCAAATATTTTCAGGTAAAAATACTCTCTATCACGGAAACCGTATGCCTGCCTGGTCAACCATCCTATTTTATTATTAAATCCTTCCATATGTGCATTAGTTAGAGGGTGTCTGAAAAGCTCTTTTTAACCACGAATTATACGAAAAAAACG
>CAZGAI010000076.1:0-11337 GCA_964523175.1 uncultured Victivallales bacterium
AATTTTATAGCAGCATAGCAGACCATTATGATTATATTTTTCCCTATAATCCAATGCATAATACTTTTGTATTAAACTCCATAACCAGTCCTGAAGATAAATCTCTGCTTGACATCGGATGCGGGACCGGTAACCTGTCACTCAAACTGGCAGAATCATATAGCAGTGTTTCCGCAATTGATCTTGACCCGGAGATGATCATAAAAGCTAATAGAAAGGTTCAGAAACAAAGGAATATTGATTTTATATGTATGAATATGATGGATATAAGGAGAGTTTTTGGAGAAAATCGTTTCGACTCTATAATGAGTTTTGGTAATACTTTGGTTCATCTACATGACTCTGAAATGATAAATCAATTCTTTTCAAATGTCAGAAAAACTCTTAAACCTTCAGGTAAATTTCTAATCCAGATTATTAATTATGACAGAATCCTCTACGAAAATATTAAGGGTCTATCAACTATAGAAAATAAACATATCAGATTTGAAAGAAAATATAACTATATTAAAAAAGAGAATACTGTAGAGTTTATCACCAGCCTGACTGTAAAGAACACAGGTGAAATATTAGAAAACAAAGTAAATCTTTATCCATTGCTTCATTCAGAAATATACTCTCTGCTTGAACAAAATAATTTTGAAAAAATTCATTTTTATGGAGACTTCAAAAAAGGTTCCTTCTCGGCTGACAGTATTCCTTTGATAGTTGAAGCTTATTAAGAATTTTCATTTGAGCGTCGATCCTTTTAAGGCCAGTCTTCGCTGCGTTTCACCGAGGCACGCTAGAGTCCAAAGACTGTAGACCAGTTTCTTAATCGCTGTCATGATCCTGATCATAATCGTGATAGAGAAAGACAATGATAACGATTAAGACTTAAAATTAATCAAAAGCTTTTCCGGAAGCCATAATTAATGGAGAAATATAAAATGCACGAAACCTTCAATCTAGGCGTATATGAAATATTTCTTATTTTTTTTATTACACTGGGACCTGTAAAAATAATACTGCCTTTTCATCAACTTACAGAACACCTGTCAATTAAAAATAGATTAAAAGTAGCAGTTCATGCTGAAATAATATCTGCTATTATCATACTTATTTTAGTTATTTTCGGAATAAAAATTGTAGATAAATGGGGCCTTTCCAGAACTGCTATCTCTATAACCGGAGCAATTATAATGTTCCTTCAGGGGTTGGCATTAGTACAAGTAAATCCTGCCCAGATTAATTTTGTTTCAGCGCTTAAAATAAAAGATAAATACAAATTAACATTAAAACAGATTACTTATTATCTTATTGCACCGGTAATTATTACACCTGCAGGTGTAACAATGATACTGGCAGTTAGGAGCCTTCATTATACTGATTTACACAGCACTATAGTACTTACTATAAAAGTCGCAGTTATTGTACTTATTCTAAATTTTATTACAATGCTTTTGACATCTCTAATATGTAAGGTTATCAAACCTTCATACCTTCAAATTATTGGATGGATATTCTCAATATTCCTTATGATCCTTGCAGTTCAAGTTATCATAAATGAACTTGCAAGGCATAATATTTTCAAATAAAAATTAAGATTACCTATTCAAAAAATACTAAAAATACGCTATAATCAAACCAAGATGCTGTACTCTATTCTGTCAGAATATAATAAATAAACACATATTGGAGCACTGTTGTGAAAAGTATTTATAAGGTTCTCTTATTCAGTCTATTTATTATATTTTTTTCTCTATCTATACTTTTAGTTATTAACGGATGTAAACAAAAATACACTACACCTCTACGCATTGGCACCTGCATGTGGACAGGATTCGAACCACTTTACCTGGCTGTTGATAAGAATTATATTAATAAATCAGTAGCCAGGCTTATTGAATATCCAACCACAAATGGAACTATCCTGGGGTTCAGAAACGGCACCATTGATATGGCTGCAATTAGTGTTGATGAAGCTATCGTACTCAAAACATATGATATAGATTTTAAAATAATTCTTGTTTTGGATATTTCACATGGAGGCGACTCCGTTCTTTCAAAACCTGGGATAAATAGCGTTAAAGAGCTTAAAGGTAAAAGAGTTGGGGTGGAAACAACTACTCTCGGTAGTTATTTTCTTACAAAAGCTCTAAACTCCGGAGGTCTTACATTATCTGACATTAGTGTTGTTCATATACCGGTAACTGAAGGTGAACATGCTTATAAGAGTGATGAAATTGATGCCATTGTTACTTTTGAACCTGCAAAAACCAGGATTCTTAATTTAGGTGCAAAAAAAATATTCGACAGTTCAAAAGTCCCTAACGCGATTTTGGATGTTTTAGTAGTCAAAACCGACATACTTAAACATCGTAAGAAAGATTTGAAAGATATTTTAACAGGATGGTTTAAAGCTGTTAGCGACGTTAACAATAACTTAGAAAATTCAATTCAAATTATGGCTGAAAGAGAGCACATTTCAGTCACAGAATTTAAAACATCACTTAAAGGACTGGTAATACCCAGTCTTGGTCAGAATATTTCACTGTTCTCCGGCACCCCATCCTCCATCCTTTCGACTGCAGAACAAATAAACAACTTTTTATTGGAAAACAAAATTATTAAAAATTCTCCAAATATTACAGACATGTTTAATGGCACAATATTAAGAGAAATAAAAAAATGAAGTTAATAAATAAAATTTCTCTTCAAATAATAATTCCGCTGGTTTTATTCATAATAATTTCTTTACTATCATTATACACAACATATTACGAATTTCAAAGTTCAACTGAACTTCTCAATGAGCATGCTACCCATAATTTAAGAGATGACATGACACTTATGCAAATTACATTGAGCAACCTTTTTTTAAAAGATGATACTGGAGGCGCTCAATCGCTAATATCGCAGATTGGAAGTAATCATAATTATCTAAAAGTTATTTTGTTTAACAATAATGGCCGTGTAATCAATACTAATATTAATAAATATTTAGGATATTCTTTTAAAGAGATAGCTCCTGATATTTCTTCAAATAGTTTTAAACAAGTACAGGAAAATATGATGTTTAAAATGTTTGAATCAAAGGAAAATAAATATATTACCGGACTATGCCCTATTACAATTAAAGCATTACCCAAAACTTTAGGTATTTTATATTTACAATACGATTTAAGCTACACTCGGCAAGAAAGCTATACTTTTTTTATTGAACATTTAACTGTAAATATAATTGTATACCTGATTCTATTTATACTTTTAAGCTTATTTCTACATTATGTTGTCAGCAGACGCGCCAAAAAAATTATTTCTGTAATAGGTGATTTTTCTTCGGGAAAACAGGGTTCCCGATGTAATTTGAGAGGGAGCGATGAACTTGCACAAATCGGTCATAATTTTAATAAAATGGCATCAACACTAAAAAAAGACACAGAAATAATATCTTTACAGTCTGAAATTACAAAGAACATGTCCGAGGGAGTTTACCTCATAAAGTTTGAAGATTTAACTATTATCTACACAAATCCAATGTTTGAAAAAATGTTTGGTTATAATCAGGATGAAATGGTAGGAAAACACGTATCCATAGTTAATGCGCCTGATATGGTTCCTAAAGAAACTTCTTCAGAAATTATAGAAATATTAACCAAAACTGGAACTTGGAAGGGAGAAATACTGAATAGAAAAAAAGACGGTACAACATTCTGGTGTTTTGCCAGTGTATCATTATTTGAACATCCTCAATACGGAAGAGTTATGGTTGCTGTCCAAACAGATATTTCACAACGTAAACTGGCAGAAAGCTCTGTTCTTCTATCAAAAATAAGCTTGGAAAAACTATCAAACAAACTCCATAAAAACTTAATCGGTACCGTTGAGGCACTTGCAAGTGCTGTTGAATATAGAGATCATTATACGGCGGGTCATAGCCGAAATGTAGCAGATCTGGCCTGTGCTATAGCTAAAGATATGGGACTGCAGGTCGAAAACATAGAGACACTAAAAATGGCCGGCATGCTTCATGACATAGGCAAAATCGGCATTCCCATGGAAATTCTTTTAAAACCCAACCCTCTTACCAAAAGCGAATTTGATATTATAAAAACTCACTCTGAAATTGGCTATGAACTTGTTAAGTCTATTGACTTCACCCAGCCAATTGCCAGAATTATTCTTGAACACCATGAAAGACTAAATGGTTCGGGATATCCCCTTGGGAAGAAAGATACAGAAATACTGCTCGAATCAAAAATTCTAGCTGTAGCTGATGTTGTAGAAGCAATGTCTCTTGACCGCCCATACAGAGATGCACTCGGGCTTGAGTTTGCACTCGAAGAAATTTCTAAGCAGAAAGGGATCTTCTTCGACAGCGAAATAGTTGATTCCTGTATAAAAATAATTAAAAACCAAAGTTTTATATTTCATAAAGGCTCCAAATAAACATTAATTTAAGAACTTGGCATTGAAAGATAGCAACGAATTAATATCTATTTTTACATAAAGTGTGGAAACGGCATAAATCATAAATCCCTGAGGTTCTTTGGTTCCGACTATGCTGGTTTGTGTATCAGCTGATTGTTTTGAATACAACTCAATTAGAACATTTTCAAAGGATAAATTCTTTATTTTTAATGGTTTAATGCTATATTAATATGCTGACAAATTATACTTTTACACATTTAAATATAATTATAAAGGGAACAGTTTGGTTATGAAGAAAGAAAGCATTGGATATATTATTGAACAGCATAAAGGTGCTGGGCGGGATTCATTAATCCCAATTCTTCAGGAAGTCCAGGATGCACATGGATATCTTTCCAAAGAAGCTGTTATTGAAATAGGAAAGCACCTTAAACTCCCCACAAGCAAAATTTATGGAGTTGCAACTTTTTATAATCAATTCAGGTTCCAGCCTACAGGCAAATATCATATTATGGTTTGCAGAGGAACAGCCTGTCATGTGAAAGGTTCAGCCGCTATTTTAGCAGGACTTGAAAGCAAACTGAATATTTTAGCCGGTAATACGACACGAGACGGATTGTTCAGCATTGAAGTTGTTGCTTGTATAGGTGCCTGCGGGTTAGCTCCGGTTATAAGTATAAATGGAGAATATTATGCAAACCTGACACCATCTGGTATTCAAGGTATTTTGGATATTTATAGAAACAAAGAGAAAACAGCAAGCTCGGAGGCATAAACTATGGAAAAAGAAAACAACATACACCTTTATGGTAAAGAGTTACTGTTAAATATCTGCAACGATAAAGAATCACAAGATATTGTATTAAAAAAACTTTTAAATACAATACAAAGAAATACTATTGACAAGCCTGTTGTTTACTTAGGCACAGCAACCTGTGGAATTAGTGCAGGAGCTAATAAGGTTTTAAGAATACTTGATAATTATAAAGCAGACAAACTGAAAGTTGTAAAAGTCGGCTGTATCGGCCTCTGTGCTGATGAACCAATAATGGATATTCAGCTTCCCGGCAAAACACGACTTTCTTTTATGAATGTTTACGAAAACAACGCTATCGAAATTATTGAAGGCGCTTTAAACGGAAACATTAAAACAGAAAATGTGTTAGGACAGCACAGAAATAACCTCCTTGAGCCATGGGATAATATAATATTTTTAGATGAACATCCCTTCTTTGCCCCACAGACACGTTTTGTCTTAAAGAACTGCGGCCTTATAGATCCCTGTAATATCGATGAGTATATTGCTCGTGGAGGATATAAAGCATTTTCAAAAACTATCTCCTCAACAGCCCCGTTGGAAGTATGCAATACCATCGAAGCAAGCGGTCTGCGCGGTCGTGGCGGCGGTGGATTCCTTACAGGGATGAAATGGAAATTTGCCCAATTCAGGGAGAGTGATCAAAAATATATGATATGTAACGCAGATGAAGGTGACCCCGGCGCATTCATGGATAGAGCTGTAATTGAAGGTGACCCTCACAGATTACTGGAAGGCCTGGCACTTGGTGCGTATGCTATTGGTGCAAGCAAAGCGTATATTTATATCCGTGCTGAATATCCTTTGGCAATCGAGAGACTCCAAATAGCAATAAAACAGTCAATTGAATGCGGCTTTCTGGGTGACAACATTCTTGATAGCGGTTTTAGCCTGAAAATAATAATTAAAAAAGGTGCAGGAGCATTTGTCTGCGGAGAAGAAACTGCCCTTATCCACAGTATTGAAGGAAAACGCGGAATGCCGCGTCCACGCCCCCCATTTCCTGCAATCAGCGGTTTATTCGGAAAGCCGTCAATTATCAATAATGTTGAGACATTTGCAAATGTTCCTGGAATTATGGAATCAGGAAGCGAATGGTTCAGTTCCTATGGAACAAAAACAAGCAAAGGTACAAAAGTCTTTGCTCTCTCAGGTAAAATTTCAAGAACAGGTCTAGTTGAAGTTGTCATGGGAACTAAACTTCGAGATATTGTTTTTGATATTGGCGGAGGTATCCCTGATAATAAAAAATATAAAGCAGTACAAATCGGCGGCCCTTCCGGTGGATGCATACCTGAACAGTTGCTTGATATAGAAATTGATTATGAGTCTTTAAAAGAAGTTGGAGCAATGATGGGTTCAGGTGGCCTTGTTGTAATGGATGAGGACACTTGTATGGTTGATCTGGCTAAATTCTTCATGGATTTTATTCAGAGAGAAAGTTGTGGAAAATGTATACCCTGCAGAGAAGGTACTCGACACATGCTTGGTATCCTGGAAGATATCACACGAGGACGCAAAAATGAAAAAGCTGGAGATGCGCTACAGCGCTTCAAAGGTCTAATGTATCTTGACAGGCTTGCAAAAATTATTCAGGATACAAGTTTATGCGGACTGGGGCAAACAGCACCTAACCCTGTGTTAAGTACTCTTAAATGGTTCAGGAATGAATATGAACAGCATATTTTTGAAAGAAAGTGCCCGGCAGGTGTCTGCAAAGACCTGATACAATATAAAATTCTGCAAAAAAATTGTATTGGCTGTACTGCGTGTACCAAAAAATGTCCGACTGGGGCTATCATGGGAGCAAAAAGAACTCCACACTATATTATCCCAGATAAATGTATTGGCTGCGGTGCCTGTATGGAAACTTGTAAATTCAATGCAATTATTATTGAATAACTGTTGTAAGGAAGAGGTGTAAAATGTTTGAGATACATGTAAATAAAAGAGTTATTGAGGCTAAGCCTGATGATACCATACTTTCAGCACTTAACCGTGCCGGCATAAAAATACCGACTCTCTGCCATATAGATGGCCTAATGCCCACCGGTTCCTGCAGAATATGCTCTGTTGAAGTAGAGGGCATGAGAGGGCTGGTCCCAAGCTGCTCATATCCGGTTCAGGAAGGCATGATAATAACTACTAACTCCCCTAAAGTTATTCGTGCGAGAAAGACAATAATTGAACTCTTACTGTCTAATCACCCCGATGACTGTCTGTATTGTGTCAGAAATGGGCAATGTACACTTCAAAGCCTTGCCCGGGAGTATGGGGTCAGAGAAAGAAGATTTACCGGTAAAAGTAAAGAAGCACAACATGTTGACTGTACAAGCCCGGCAATTGTCAGAGACCAGTCTAAGTGTATACTCTGTGGAAAATGTATTAGGGTATGTGAAGAAGTACAGAATGTTTCCGCAATAGACTTTGTTGGACGCGGCAGCGATACAATTGTAGCACCAGCATTTGAACAGGGATTAAATATATCAAGCTGTATTAATTGCGGACAGTGTATAATGGTCTGCCCAACCGGCGCGCTAAGGGAACAAAGCTATACAAAACAGGTACTGGATGCTTTGAGCGATCCAAAGAAAATTGTCGTTGTACAGCATGCTCCTGCAGTCTCTGTCTCTTTTGCAGAAGAATTCGGAATGAAATCCGGTGTAGATGTTAATGGTCTAATGGTAACTGCTTTGAGAAGAATGGGATTTGATTATGTTTTTGATACAAGTTTCTCTGCAGACCTTACCATTATGGAAGAGGCATCAGAGTTAATTCACAGAATACAGAATGGCGGAAAACTTCCGATGATAACAAGCTGTTCTCCGGGATGGATTAAGTATGCTGAGCAGTTCTACCCGGAAATGCTGGATAATATTTCTACCTGTAAAAGTCCCCAGCAAATGCTCGGGGCAATAATAAAGAGCTATTTTGCGCAGCAGCAGGGTATTAATCCAAAAGATATTTATACTGTTTCTATTATGCCGTGTATAGCTAAGAAATTCGAGGCTGTTCGGCCGGAAATGGCACATAATAAAACACCGGACATTGATGCAGTTATTTCAACTAGAGAATTGGTTCGTCTAATTAATATGTTTGGAATAGAATTTGACTCCTTAAGTCATGGTCTTGCAGATAGCCCTCTCGGAATAAGAAGTTCTGCGGGGAAACTTTTCGGGGCTACAGGCGGAGTAATGGAGGCGGCGTTAAGAACTGCATATCATATGCTGACAGACAAAGAGCTTAAATCATTACAAATAGAGGACGTTCGTGGTTTGAATAGCATCAAAACAACAAGCATAACAATCGGAGACTTAAAATTGGGATTTGCTGTTGTTAACGGTATCGGTAATGCATCAAAACTGCTTGATGAAATTAAAAATGGCAGAGATGACATTCACTTTATTGAAATAATGACTTGCCCGGGCGGTTGCATAGCAGGCGGTGGTCAACCTTTAAATACTGACCCCGAAAAAATCAAGGCAAGACTCAAAAGTTTATATTCAATTGACCGTGAAGATTCTATTAGGACATCTCACTCAAACAAAGGTGTTCAGGAACTATATGATAAATTTCTTGGAAAACCGCTGGGGGAAAAAAGTCACAAACTCCTGCATACACATTACTCGAAAAAAGATGTGCTGCGGTAATAACTATTTAATTAAAGTATAAGACGCTATGGAAAAAAATACTCCTCTTATTACTACAATCAGTGAAAAATGCAAGTTGTGTTATACTTGTGTCAGGGATTGTCCTGCCAAAGCCATCCGTGTATTAGACGGACAGGCTGAGGTAGTCGCTGAACGCTGTATTGGGTGTGGGAACTGCCTTCTTGTCTGTACTCAAAATGCAAAACAATACTATGATTCTATTCCTGAAGTACAAAAATTATTAAAGTCAGAGTCCAAAGTTGTGGCCATAGTGGCTCCAAGCTTCCCGGCCGCATTCCCGGAACTTGACCCGGGACTCTTTGTAGAGATGCTTCGAAAACTGGGATTTAACTATGTATGCGAAGTAGCCTTTGGAGCAGATCTTGTAGCACATAAATATAAAGAGTTGATTTTCAATAATCCTAAAAAATCTTATATCGCAACAACGTGTCCCGGGATAGTATCGTATATAGAAAAATATCATCCTGTTCTAGTTAAACAGCTTGCTCCGGTTGTTTCTCCCATGATTGCAACAGCCAGAGCACTTCGTCTGGTATATGGAAAGGATATTAAAGTTGTTTTTATCGGTCCATGCATAGCCAAAAAAGGTGAAGCTGCCAGGTATAACACTAAAGACGGAAAAGAAGTTGACTCCGTTCTCACCTTCCGTGAACTAATAGAACTGATAAAGCAGTCAAAAATAGATAACACTTCACTGGAAATGTCTGACTTCGATCCGCCTAAAGCAGGTTTAGGCGCACTTTTTTCATTAAGTGGGGGTATGCTCCAAGCTGCAGATATGAGAGTCAACCTCCTGAACTCCAATATTCTAGTTGCGGATGGAAAGGAAGATTTTGCTCGTGCAATTAAAGAATTTCATGATGAATCATATAGTTCTAATCTTCTTGAACTTCTATGCTGTAAAGGATGTATAATGGGTGCCGGGATGCCGCCTGGGCAATCTTATTTTGCTAAAAGAGCTGCAGTAAGCAACTATGTCGGAAGACAGTTTCAATACACTGACTTACACGGCAACAGAGACCTCTATAATGAATTCTTAAAAAAAGATCTTCACATGAATGCTAACTTCCAGTTTGAAGATACTAGAATGCCTACGCCATCTGAGAATGAGTTGATTGATATTATGCACAAAATGGGAAAGAATATCAAAGAGGATGAATTAAACTGCGGTGCCTGCGGCTATAAAACCTGTAGGGAACATGCTTTAGCTATATTCTCAGGTTTAGCAGAAAATGAAATGTGCCTGCCAACAACAATTGAAAGATTAAAGAAATCTCTGAAGGATCTAAATGTTTCAAAATCAGATCTGGAAAAAGCACAGGAAGCGCTTTTTAATGCTGAAAAACTTGCAAGCATGGGGCAGCTCTCTGCCGGTATAGCACATGAAATTAACAATCCTTTAGGAGTTATTCTTCTTAATGCAAGCGTTCTACTGGAAGATATGATAGAGGTGCCTGAATTAAGCGAATTTAAAGAGGATATTGATTTAATTGTAGAACAGGCTGAAAGATGTAAAACAATTGTTTCAGGATTATTGAATTTTGCTCGTAAAAACAAGGTTGTACTCGAACCAACTAATATTGAAGAGCTTGTCAAGCACACCCTGCATCTTATTACCAGACGAAATAATATTGAAATCAATATTAATACTGATTTTACAAATCCGATAGCTGAGGTTCATAAAGATAAAATAACTCAGGTCCTGATAAATCTTGTAACGAATGCTATTGATGCAATGCCGAATGGCGGAGTTATTGATATTTTAGCTTCCGGCACGAAGGATGAAATAACAATCATTGTAAAAGATAACGGCACAGGCATTGATAAAAAAATTATTAATAAAATTTTTGAGCCTCTGTTTACTACAAAACAGATTGGCAAAGGAACAGGACTCGGATTGGCTGTTACCTATGGCATTATAAAAACACATAAGGGCACTATTAGTGTAGAATCAAACATTAACCCAAAAGAAGGCCATACCGGAACAATTTTCACAATAAAACTCCCAAGAAACGATAAGTCATAAATTTGCATGGTACATGTAAAAAATAATTTTTTTAATAGTGTTAATTTGAGTTAATTAGTGCTTAAAAAATCTTTGTGCCTTTGTGTGATAAATTGCTTGCGGCTATGCTGCTCCAGGCTCTTCGTGGTGTAAAAACATAGTTTTAAAAGATTTTCATAAAAAAAGGAATTGACATGAGTGAGAGAGAAAAAAACTACAATGGTAAAAATGCTTTATTGGTAGATGATGATGCCGATTTTATAGATCTTATTACATTTTATTTAGAATCATACGGCTTCAATGTTATTTCCGGAACTTCTCAGGCAGAAGGTGAAGAACTAATAAATAATGAGAAATTTGATATTGCAGTTTTTGATTTAATGATGGAAAATGCGGATAGCGGATTTATTTTGAGCTATAAGTTGAAAAAT
>CAZGAI010000077.1:0-11317 GCA_964523175.1 uncultured Victivallales bacterium
AATATATTGAGCAGGAACGCGGTATAAGCCGTGATGAACTGATTGACGCTATAGAAAATTCTCTTGTTTCTGCAGGAAAAAAGAGTATTGAATACGGTAAAAATTTTGGAGTTAATGTCAATAAACACTCAGGGAAAATTTCTGCATGGGTTGAATTCGATGTTGTTGATGGTAAAACCCATGGTGAGAATATGAACATAGATGAAGCTCTACAGATATCCGAAGATGCTGTTATCGGTACTACTATAGTCAAAAATATTCCATATAAAGAATTTGGCAGAATTGCTGCACAAACAGCAAAGCAGACCATGATGCAGCAACTTCGAAAAGCGGAAAAAGCCAAAGTCTATGATGAATACAGCGACTATCTTGGAAAAATAGTTAGTGGGAGTGTCAGCCGTTTTGAAGCAGGTAACATTATAGTAAACTTTCAGAAAGTTGAAGGAATACTTTCCAGCAAGGATAAGATTGCTAAAGAAAATTATATGAACGGCGATAGAATAAATGCTCTTCTTATTGATATAAACACAACCGGCTCCGGCCCTAGTTTAATTTTAAGCCGCTCCAGCCGAAAATTTCTACATATGCTTTTTGAAAGAGAAGTTGCTGAAATCAGCGATGGAGTAGTTGAAATTAAGGGAATAGCTAGAGATCCCGGAATACGCTCAAAAATAGCAGTATCAAGTAATGACCCAAGGGTCGACCCGATTGGTGCATGTATAGGAATGCGCGGCAGTCGTGTAAAAAATATAACAATTGAACTTGGTGGTGAAAGGATTGATATTATTCGTTATGATGAAAATATTCAAAACTATGTTATTAATGCAATGCAGCCGGCTACACCTAAATCAGTTGTGGTAGATAAAGATAGAAACATTGTGGATGTCTTTGTTGATAAAAGCCAAATCCGGCTGGCTATAGGTAAGAACTGGCAGAATGTAAGATTATGTGGACAGTTGCTGGGAATGAAAGTTAATATTGTCTCAGCAGAAGAAGAAGAAAGCACTTTTGAAACAAAACTTAAACAGACAGTTTCTGCGCTTGCTGAAAAACTTAGCATAGATGAAAATATAGCACAAACTCTTGTAAATAACGGTATATTAACAATTGAAGGATTGAAAGAAACAAGCAGAGAAGATCTTTTAGCAATAGATAATATCGAAGAAGGTGATGTTGAAACAATAATGACTTCACTAGAAAAACAGTAGTGTATTAACTATTAAATTTTGATATTTTTCAAATAGGTGTAAATATGAAACTATAATAGACAGGAAAATTTTTGATGGTAACTAAGAAAAAAACAAATATAAAATACAGTAAGACAGCCAAACGGAAAACAACAGAAGCTAAACCGGTTCACTCTCCCATTCTTTCCGAAAAGACAGAAGAAGAGGTTAGTTTAAAAGAAGTTCAACTAAAACCTCCGTTTATCGTCAAAAATTTAGCTGATGCTTTAAATAAAAAACCAAGTGAAATAATTAAAGCATTAATGACATTTAATGTCCTTGCTTCAATTAATCAAACTGTTGATGTTAAAGTTGCAGAAAAACTTTGTGAAAGCTTTGGGATTTCTTTGGTAATTGATAAGAGAGAAATAGATACTCATAAAAAAAATATCAAAGACGAAGAAGAAATAAGTGCTGAGCTTCAACCTATCGATGATAATCCCGAAGATCTTGTTGAAAGGCCGCCCGTAGTAACATTTCTAGGGCATGTTGACCATGGAAAAACCTCAATCCAGGACGCTATAAGAAAAACCAATATTGTTAAAGGCGAAGCCGGAGGAATAACTCAGCATACTGGCGCATCTGTTACCGAACATGCCGGGAAAAAGATTGTTTTTATAGACACCCCTGGACATGAAGCGTTTACAGCTATGAGAGCTAGAGGGGCAAATACTACAGATATCGCTATCCTTGTAGTTGCCGCAGATGATGGTTTTATGCCACAAACGATTGAAGCCATGAATCATGCTAAAGCAGCGGGTGTTCCTATTATTGTTGCTATAAACAAAATAGATTTACCATCAGCAGATCCCGGCAAGGTACTTTTGCATATGCAGCAAAATAATCTTATGAGTGAAGACTGGGGTGGGGAAGTTGGTACAGTAAAGGTATCCGCTATAACAGGAGAAGGTTTGAATGACCTTCTTGAACGTATTTCACTTGAAGCAGAACTTCTAGAGTTGAAAGCCAATCCTAAACGCCGGGCTGAAGGTGTTGTTATTGAGGCAGAACTTGAATCCGGTATGGGAGTAACAGCAAATCTACTTGTTCAAAAAGGTACGTTGAAACAGGGAGATGTTATCCTTTGCGGCCAATATTACGGAAAAGCTAAAGCAATTATTGATTCAACCGAAAAAAGAGTTAAGTCGATTGGTCCAAGCATGCCGGTAAAAATACTTGGCCTTTCTGGGGTTCCAACAGCCGGAGCAAAGTTTATTGTTTGTAAAACAGAAAAAGAAGCAGCTGAGATTGCTAAAAAAAGAGGAACTATTATAAGGACTGAAGGGTTAACAAAAACTACTGCGACAAGCCTGGAAGATTTATTTGTTACTTTCGACAGTAAAAATCGTAATGATTTAAATATTGTATTGAAAACTGATGTACAGGGAACTGCGGAAGCAATTATTGATTCCTTAGCAAAGTTGCCGTCAGATAAAATCAAAGTTAATGTTATTCACTCCGCTGTAGGCTCAATCTCTGACAGTGATATACTGCTGGCATCAGCTTCTGGCGCAATTGTAACTGGTTTTCATGTTAAAGTTAATAAAGGCGTCAATGATGTCGCTAAAAATGAAAACGTAGAAATTCGTTTATACAGCATAATTTATGAACTCATTGAAGATATTACCGATGCGCTGGAAGGTCGTTTAGCCCCTGACGCAAGGGAAAAACAACTTGGAAAAGCTAGAATACTTAAAATTTTCACCCCATCAAAAGGTCCTAAAATATGTGGCTGTTTAGTTGAAGAAGGTAATATTAAATCTGGAGCAAAAGCAAGAGTTAGAAGAGGTGATGAACTTATCTTCAATGGAACACTCCAATCTCTTAGACGTTTTCAGGATGATGTAAAAGAAGTAAAAACAAGCCAGGAATGTGGGATACGCTTAGATAATTTTCTTGATTTTCAGGAAGGTGACATTGTAGAAGTGTACGAAGTTGAATTTAAAAAAGCAAAATTAAGCTAAAAGGTTAATACAAGTGAAATCCGCACCCAGAATAACTAGAGTAAATGAACTGCTGAAAAGAGAAATAGCGGACTTAATAGAAAAGTATATTGAACATAAAAAAGACTGCCTTGTTTCCGTATCAGAAGTTAAGACTACTCCAGATTTAAGACAGGCTAAAGTACATATCAGTATACTTGGCGAGAACGATGCAAAAAAAGAAATTATGCGTAACTTACAGAAAAAAAGATCTTTTATCCAACAGTTGGTAGCTAGTCATATAACATTAAAATATACACCTGTTATTGAATTTCAATACGACAGTCGCATTGAATTGGGTGATAAAGTGTTGGCTATGTTAAACGAGATTGAGAGTGAACAGGCAGAGTAGAATTATCTGTAGCAATTTCTGAACTTTAAAACAGGCTGTATTCAATGTCCCATAAAATTGATATAAAAAATCTTTCTGTACTACTACTCAGTATAGACAATGTCTTAATATTGGCACACGAACGCCCGGACGGCGATGCTTTTGGTTCAGCTATTGCTATGCTGACTCTTTTACGCAATTTAGGCAAAAAAGCTGATGCATATTTCCCTGAGAAAATGCCGGATCGTTACAAAGATTTTTTATGTGATGGTTTTTATATCGAAACTCCGCCTCCTGAATTTAATTACTCTTACTGCATTAGTCTTGACTGCAGTAACCTGGAAAGACTAGCTATAATTAAGGATAAAGAAAAGGAAATATTATCCTTACCTCTCATAAATATTGACCATCACTACGATAACGGTCTTTATGGATCTGAAAACTATATAAACCCTGAAGCCAGCTCTACTTCTGAAATTATTTTTGATATTATCAAAACTTCTGTTAATTGGATAGTTACACCTAATACAGCAACCGCTCTTACGATGGGAATTCTAATGGATACCGGTGGATTTAGATTTGATAATACTACAGCGAACGTGTTGAGAAAAGCTGCAGATTTAATGGAACTTGGAGCAGACTATATTAATACAATCAAATCAATGTATTTTACTAAGTCTCTTGATTTATATAACCTTGAAGCTGATATTGCAGTTAACTATCTAAAAATAGTATATGACAATCGTTTTGCTTATTTTTTTCTGGATGATGAAATATTAAATAGGCATAATTTAACGACAAGGGATACGGAAGGACTAATAGATACAGTCCGTATTATCAAAGGAATTGATATTACTGCTATCTTAACTAAAAAGAACAATGGATTTCATGTTTCTCTACGTTCAAATAACTCCCAATATTCTGTTTCAGAAATTGCTCATAAACTTAACGGCGGAGGCCATAAACTTGCCGCCGGTTGTTTTATTGAAACGGAAAAGATTGAAAAAGCCGAACAGATATTGCAGAATCACGTAAAAAAAATCTTGCGGGTTCAATAAATATTATAGACACTTATTGGGGTGGTTAATTCAGATATTAGAAAACAGGTTAGATTTGGATATCTTATTTTGGGTGTATCCGCCGCATTTATAATATACCTGTACAGATAGGCAACTTTGTTTCTTCATATGAAATTCCCAATAGTGTTTCCTTTTATGCTCATAGAGAAATTCTTATTTTTCTATATGTTTTATTTATTCCGTTCAACTTGTTGGTGGCATTGTCTATAAATCATTAATTTTATTTTACATATATCCCTCCTAATAAAAAAAGATCTTACGGTGAACGTTTATCTGTTGTCTGTATCTTGATTGGAGAGGGTAGATTTAATGATGCAGAAGCTAAACTGAAAGAGATGGACACTAAATTACCGGCAGTGAAACAGGCATGGATGATACTACATCAAAGCAAACCGCGTTAAACGCAAAAAAGGTCACACCTGCACACTGTTTGTTTTACCTGAAGTAGCTCATAATCAACCTATACTCTACGACAAATAAGAATCAAACAGCTTACATATTAATAAAAATACATGTGTTGTTGACTGGCGGTTCAGGGCTAATTCGTCTATATTCTACCCCATCACCCAATATTTTATCCAGATTTGTGTTTAGCATACTGGGATCAACATCAAGAAATTTTCTAAAACCTTTTTCATAAACTCTGTATGATACTTTTGTACCTTTGTTTAGAACTTTGCACAAATGTGTAAATATTTCCTGTTTCGGTACAGCTGCTGCTGCTATCATAATAAGCTTTGTTTTTAGCTGAAGTGGTAAATCAAAATGGCTGCCATTAATAAAGTTAATTTTATCTGCCATATTTAATTTATTTATTGCACGCTTTGAGATATTAGCATAATCTCGATTTTGTTCAATTCCTGTCCCGCTCAACCCATAATGTTTGCATAAAATAATTAAGCTTAATGGTAGTGGACCAGAGCCAAGAAAAACAATATGATCCCCTTTTTTGAGACTGGCGCCTTCTGCTTCCATTTCTGCAAGTTTTAAATAATTTTTATAGAAGGTGAAATTTGTAACAGTCTTCCAGGGAGTATTGCTATTTAAAATCAAATTAACATGTTCAAGTTCTAATTTAATATTAAATAAATTTCTAAATCTACTTATTTTCTGCAGGGCAGGCTTTAAATCAGGATCGTTCCCAAGCTTTATTGCAAATGATTCTTCTACAGGAAGTGCAGCCATGGAATCTAAAATATTAAATTGAGCTATTATTGAATCAGAACTATTCTGCATGATTTCTATATCAGAAAATTCTTTAATTCTCTTATATATTTCAATCAATGATTTTTTTGTTTCTGAGAATTGTAAAAACTTCATAATTCTTTTTGTTTTTTTTTATGAGTCCTATAGAACTTATTTTGTGATTACTTTACGTTCTTTGTGGTTAAGCTGCTTCAAATTATTCGAAGTCAGCAGCACTAATGTATTATTAATCTCTCCTGAATGTATTATTTCATCAACTTTAATAAATCCATCAATATAATCAGAAGGGATTGGAGGGTAAAGTATTGCACGCAATCCGCTGTATGTACGATAAATAACTTTTAAGTCATTCTCTATCTTACTCAACGTCTTTAGATTTTTAAAAATTCGTTTTTTAGGAACTGCCATGGCTGCTAACACGATTCGATTAGCTGTTAATTTTTCAAGAACTGATTCATCTCCATGGATAATATTAATTCCATTTTTGATGTCAAGTTTTTTTAAACACTCTTTTGCAAGTGTCACTGCGTTAGGATCAGAATCAATTCCAACTGAATCAATATCAAAATATTTTTTTAGAACAATTAAAGAAACCGGAAGAGGTCCGCACCCAATAAAGACTAATCGTTCACCCGGCTTTAGATTTAATAATTCAAGGTGATTTTTAATTAAACTTTTATATCGTGGATACAGTTCAAAGCTGTCGAGAACACCCCAGGGAGTGGGGGATAGCATAATTTCATTTGCCAAATGTTTTTCATGAATTTCAAAAAAACTTGTATAAAACTCTCGAATATAAGTGAGTACGCTTTTTATTGAAGTATCGGTTAGAACCATTCTGCTTAAGTTGTCACCACCGTTAAGTTTTGTTATCTCATCTAAAAGCTGATATTTTCGATATAATTCATTAATTGGAAGACAACTTAAAGAAGAATATGAATATTCTTTTATTTCCTTATAGAAATTAAGAATATGAGTTTTAATAATTCTAAAACTATGAGAACAGTTTAGGCAACATTCTGTAAAATTATCATTTAACTTATGATTATGATTGTATCTGGTTTTATGCATAATGATACTTTTATTTTAACTCACCATGTGGATAGCTGGACATGCTTAAGTGACAGTGTAAGCCAACGACTACTAAAGAATCAATAAAGCGGTTAGGCGAAGACTGTTGATTAGTAGTTTTTGTATATTGTTTATAAATCTAAGGCCAAATTACACTGATCTAATATTTTTAAAAACAATTTTCTGCCATGATTCGTGGAGTTTATCTGCAGGTCTTAGCCAGACCTGCTCATGTAACAGGCAAAGTAATACAGGGTTATCTACAACCTTCTTTAACTCTAAAGCAGATAGTGAGTTAACTCCATCCTGAAGTAATTTTTCGGCATATTGCGGCATTGAATTTGAATCTATTTTATCAAATTTGGCATGTTTTTCGTTCCTCAATATTGTGTGTAAGGCGTTTATATATGGATCTGTTATTAAATTTAATATACCTGAATTGTTTTTATATGCCCTTCCTTTTGGATAAGTAAACCTGTCTTTTTTAAGATTTGATTGAATAAAAGTTAATTCTTCAGGTGGGCTTATATCAGAAGGAATTAAAAATAATCCCATTTTATTAAAGAAGTTACCTGCGCTGACCTTACTGAGTAGAATTGACACAGGGATTGAAAGTATAAGGCTTATGAATATTGGACTGAGCCACCAAAAATATGCACTTCCGCTCCTATAAGCAAGAATTGCCCAGACAATCCCAAGTAGTGTTTGAAACCAGTGGGTTCTAACCGCAGTACTTACTGCAATACCGTCTTTTGATGATCGATTTTGTGTACTCCATCCAACACCTTTTCCAAGCAAGGTAAATATTACAAACTTAGAGTTAAACATCATTAAAACAGGTGCAATAAGTGCTGACAAAACTGTTTCTGCTACAACACTTGAAATTATATTAAATCTACCCCCAAAATTAACTGCCTCACGAGAACTGAATATTTTTCTTAAAATACAGCAAATTTTGGGAGTGAAGAGTACACTTATTGTTATTAAAAAAACAATTAATCCTTCTGCATTAACACTTATATTTAGAAAGTCTATCATGCTGGGGACAGTTAATATTGTTAAACCGCTAACACTTTGGCGATAAATTACAAACGAAGTTAGCAGTAGAAATATTAGCCAAATAAGAGAACTGGCATATGACATAATACCATTTATCATATGTATGCGGTTTGTTGGGAACAAGCCTTTGGATAATACTAACCAGGTATGCTGGAGGTTTCCCTGGCACCAGCGTCTGTCTCTTTTTGCACTTTCTATCAGATCAGGCGGGCCTTCTTCCCAGCTGCCGGATAGATCATATGCCATCCAAACAAACCATCCTGCTTTACGCATTAAAGCCGCTTCTACAAAGTCATGACTTAAAATTTTCCCTCCAAATGGCTCTTTACCGGGTAGTTTTGGTAACGCACAATATTCCATAAAAGGTTCAATGCGGAGTATCGCGTTATGACCCCAGAAGTTTCCACCTTCCTGTTGCCAGTAATTTAAGCCGGTTTGAAATACAGAACCATAAAAATTACTTGCAAACTGCATCATCTTTGCATAGAGAGTTTCACCTCTGACGATAATAGGTGCGGTTTGACAGATGCCGACATTCTGGTTTTTTTCCATGATTTTAACAAGATTAACAATGCATTCCCCACTCATTATACTGTCAGCATCAAGACAGAGCATGTACCGATAGCGCTTTCCCCATGAGCGGAGAAAGTCAGCAACATTTCCGGCTTTTTTATGAAAATTATTTTCTCTTCGACGATAATGTATTCGTCCAAATCCGTTTAACTGCTGACAAAGCTCAAGCCAGAAGGTCTCTTCAGGAACCCATCTGTCCGGATTCGTAGAATCACTTAAGATGAAAAAATCAAAATGTTCTATCTGGCCGGTCTTTTCAATTGAATTATATATCGTGCGAATTCCTTCATAAACCCGTTTTGTCTCTTCATTATAACAGGGCATTAAAATAGCGGTACTGCCAAGTGGAATATCTTCTTTATCAACTGATATGGTTTGAGTAATATGGTCAAAAATATGTTTTCTGGGTCTGGAAAAAAGTCCAAAAAGTGTATGCATAGCTCCAAAGGCTATCTGCCAGAAAAGTATAGAGAAGAGAATAGTATTAAGGATTGTCGTAAAAGTATATCCTATTCGCCAGTAAAGGTCCATCATGAGCAATGTAGCAAAGGCTGTAAGGAGAAAAGTAAGAGTAAAAAACAGCAGGCGACGGCCAGTTGCGTATTTAACAGCTTTCAGCATTTGTTCATTTGGTTCCATTGTATTTTTCTTTTTCTTTTTCATATTTATTTTCTTTAAGGTTTAACGTGTAATATAGAATACTAAAACCAACAGTAATACTATTACAACCCAATAAATAATGTATTTTACTAGTCGCCTTTTTACGGCAAGCTTAAACGTTTCGGCTATAACACGCCCGGGTTGTGTAAGTTCAAGTGCCCTGTGGTGCATAGTTGATTTTTCAAAGTCAGGTCCGGCCGAGACAAAAGCATCTTTCAAAGCTTTAACAAATTCGTCAGGCCATGGGCCGTCTACGAGAAAATAGTCAAGCCATTTGTTTGGAACATCAGCAAGGAGTACTGCCAGGCGGGCACGTCCTGGAATAACCTCTTCCTCGATGCCAATTCCAAGGACTTTTCTATACCACTCAGAGGTGATATGATGTGCCTCCTCCATGGCGAAAATAGTAGGGTCTCCATCCGGGAATTTTTCAAGTCTTTTGTTGGCACGGTCAAGAATTTGATAGACAAGCTTTGTTAAAACTCGTTTATTCCTTATGCGTAACGCATCAAAATAGTTTTCTACTTTAGCATAAGCTTCATCCCAGAAAGAAGAATCATCAGAAAATCTTTTTACGGTCTCCATCTATAACTCCATGTTTCAGTGAGTGTTTTATTTTTTTCTGTTAGTTTACAGGTTAAATTATACAGTGGAAGAAGTGGGACAGATTTCTTTGCCTGTTCAACTGTGAGTACTACACACCATTGATTATTGTATGGATCTTTAAATATTTGCGGATCACCTACAATTATAGCATTGGATGAAATTGTAGTCGCAGCCTTTATGTTTGCAACAGCATCCATTTTGTCAAGCTTAGTACCTGAAAAATAAATAATAAAATTAGTTTGCTTGTCATTTAATGGATTAGTTTTCAGAGAAGTTGACTGTACAGCGCCTAGCTTTTGCTCGGGCTGGTTCATGGACCAGTTAATAGTGTAGTCAAACTTGTACGGTGTTCCCGGTTTAATTCCAGTATCCGGTATCCATATTACTTTTATATTGCTATCAAATATTTCTGTTTTTATCGGGCTTTCAATAAGATATACTGTCCCTGAACCCCAATGGTTATTTGGAGTTACCCATACATTCGGCTCAAGCTGATAGGGAGTGCCGGGGTTAAGGTAGTTACTATAATTCCTGTCTCGCTGCAATAAGCCGAAGTATTTAATATTTTTAACTGGAAAGAGTGTTATTCGCTCCTTATCCGGATTAACAAGAGGCTGCCATGTTTGTGTTTCAGCGGTTGAGATTATTAGACCATCGGAACTGTGTACTTCAGGATGGTTATATTTAAAAATATTTTTAGAGTTTTCACCATAATAAAAGGATGATAGTATTGGTGATAATCCGAGAAGTTTCACAGAATTACGAAGATATATTATTGATTTTACTTTTATTGTAGTTACTGCTTCTGGTGTTAACTGAAATTCATATGCCCCTGTTACACTTGGACTGTCCAGCAAAGCATAAACTGTAACTGTTGATGCCTTCGGTTCTGGCTGACCTATCCAGAATTCTTTAAAATATGCATATTCAGATTTGACTTCAGGAATGTTTGGATTAATCGATATTCCCTCTGTGTATGCTCCTGGAAAATTTTTTCTTCCGAGAGCTTTTAACGTAGAACCTCCTAAAAAATCAGCAAAAGGAACGTAGTCATTCTTCTTGTTCAGTTGGCATAAAAGCTTGAAACCTGCATAAGCAGAAATATTATTCATTGCTTTTTTGATACTGCCAAAGTCATAAAGTTCAGGGCTATACCTAAAATCCTGTAAGTAATTATTCTTAAATTCATTTATTTTTACTGGAAAAGAATAAACAGCTCCCAAAGGATATAGATTAAGCCTGAAAATCATATCTTTAGCATCCCAAAGTTGCTTATCCTTCTGAAATTTTATCTGGTTATATTGGGTTCTTGTCAAAGCGGCTGCTTTAACAGGCAGTTTGTAGTCTTCAGGTGAATATTTCCCTTTAGCTAAATTTTTGGCTAGATTATTTACAAAATCAAGATTAATTGTCTTATGACTAATTGAATAAGCAGGTATGCTTAGGAAAAGGAACAGTATTAAACAAATTAAACTCTTTAAAAACGAACTTATTTGAGAATAGTCAGGCTTATTAAAATGGATA
>CAZGAI010000078.1:0-11285 GCA_964523175.1 uncultured Victivallales bacterium
GATTTTGGCTACTGCTGTCCCTGCCCGTTATTCCGTTTGCTTTACTTGAATATTTAATCTCGGGTATTATGAAAAAAGGCGCGGTGATAACTCTTTATGCAAAGAAAAAGTAATTTTTTTTAACCACTTATCCGCACTAATAAACACTGATTTTCTGAAGACATATAAAAACATTTAAATACAATTCCATTAGTTTCCATCAGTGTCCATCAGTGGTGAACCTTGTTTTTTTTAGCTGTTTTTGGTATACATCTATTCTTTTTTTTAAACTTTTATTTTTTGGTTGAATCAATAATGCTTTTTTATTGTATATAATTGCATCCTTGTAATGACCTAGCATCTGAGATTTTACTCCTGAATATATAAAACGGTTTTTTTTGCTGAGAGCCTTAATTTTAAGTATTTTATCTATATATTCTATTATTTTCTGTTTATCATTTTTTGAATAATAATAATCAATTATTGAACCAAGAACACTTATATATCTATTTGTATAATAGCGGTTATTTATATATCTTTCTTTGAATATAGGTTCAATTTTTAATAACAGTTCAATTGCTTGATTTTTGTCAAAATGAGTTAAGGTTTTAGCTTTAAAATATGTAGCCATCAACAGTCCATCCTGATTGTTTTTCAGCATGTCTGAAACCCTGAGAACTTCCGTATAATTTTCGCTAATGTATTCTATGCCGCCCAGTAATAAAAGGGAATTGAAATTTGGATTATTAATATTAGTCGAATAAATAAATAGGTTATGCTGGTTTTTCCATATTTTTTGATATTGATAATTATGATAAATTAAAATTGATGAAAAAAGTAGCAATACTACAAAAACAAAACTATTTTTTCGAAAAAAGGGTTTGCGCTTTACATCTTTCTCCCCCCATATATTAATATTTTTCCTAGAAAAAATATTAGCAATTATTAACAAAACAAAAACAGAGGGGATATAGCTGTATCTATCAGCGTGATCCGTATTACCAAGCCTAATAAATCCTATGACAGGGGCCAGTGTGACTAAATAGCAAAAAACTAAAGGTAGAAAACTAAAAATAAAGTTTTGTCTATTTCTGAAAAATAAAATAAATCCTAATGTTATAATTCCAAAATAAAAGAGAGAAACTTCAAGTATAGAGTGGTATAGATGAATAAGTGGATAAATTGGATTTAGGTCAGTACAAAATAGTGTTTGTGTTGCATACCAGTAAATATTAAAAAGAACAGCATATATTTTTTGAATAAGAGCAATTTTATGGTTAACCGAATTTCCCTGAGCTAAAAACATAACAGGAATAAATATAAGCATTATAAGAAAGTATGGCAATAACTTAAAGATGTAACCACGAATTACACTAATTGCACGAATTTTTTTAAATTCTTTTTTAGTGTCCTTCGTATCTTTTGTGGACAAGTATTCTTTTTTACCGACTTCCGGCCACTGACCACTGAACTCGCTCTTCAGCTCATTGCTCACTGTTAACTGACTACAGACCACATTTTCTTCTCCACCGACCTCTTCTTCCTGCTCTCTGCCCTCTTCCTTTTGCCATATTTCATACAATACGAGTACAATCGGCAGGGTGATTGCCATTGGCTTTGATAACATTGCGAGTATAAAAAGAATAAAAGCAGTAATGGAGAAATTTTTATTATAGTTTTTTATGTAAAAAAATATACTTAAGAAATAGAATGCAGCACAAAGTACATCTTTTCGTTCAGACAGCCATACGACAGATTCTACCCGCTGTGGATGAACAGCAAAAATCAGGCATAGGAAAAAGGCAATCCATGGTTTTATTTTAAATAGTCTAAAACAGTGATATATTGCAATAGTTGCGACGATGTGCCAGAAGATATTTTGCAGATGATAACCAAAACTGATATATTCCCACAGACTGTAATCAAACATATATGAAATCATTGTTATAGGAACATAACATCCTAAACAGGCGTGCCTAAACCAGTAAGTTATGTTTGCGGCAGAGAATGTTAAATGTTGGTTCTCAATGATATAATAAAGATCATCCCACTTATCATACATTGGGTAATTGATAGAAACTGAATATAACAAACAAATAGTTACAACAAGAAGTAATTGTAGATAGATATCAATTTTTTTACTATTCGTTATCATAAAAAATTCCACCGTTCAACTGTTTAACGTTTTTTATGAAGTTTACAAACCAGCTCAGGTCGTGATCTGATCTGATTATCACTAATCATTTTAGTTCTGCCATAATCTCGTTGAGAATCAAAGCTAACGCTAAAACGTCCTTTCTTTGGTAGTATTTCAATGTAAATATCAATATATTCACCTAATTTCTCAGGAGTAATGTTAACCGGTATAGATACGTCGCTGAAACCTTTTTTATCTAATATTATTTTTATTTTTTGTGCTTTTTCTTTGGCAGGGTGCACAAATGCGCGAACATCAAATTCTACTTTAGTCGTTGTGTAGACAGGAAACTCAAGAAAGAACTTCTCATGTGTTCCTCCGGAAAAGTTATTATCCAGAATAAAACGCTTCATTATTACAATTCTATTTTTTACCGCTTGTGGATACCATCCACCTAAAAATATAGGTCCATTATCACAAACAACAAACGATTTTTCCAGTGAATATGAGGTTCCGTGGGGGCTGAAAAAGAATAGAGAATATTTTTCAAGGTATTTCTGATAGAGTGGATAGGCTGCATTAACAAAAAATGCTGATAAAAACAGAAATATAATTCCCAGCACAATTCTTTTTTTATCTTTATCCGCAATATAGCGGATAAAACTAATTATTGCAAAACCGCCAAATCCGCAGAGTAAAGGATATAATGGCACCCTGAAACGTTCGAGAATATAAAAAATAATTATTGATGTTGAATAAATAAGAACAAATGAAAACGCTACCCAAACCATTATGCCGGATTTTCTTCTCAAAGCTAAACATATTCCCCATAGTCCCAGTGTGCCTAGTATACTGAATGAGAAAAATAGTGGAAGAGAAAGAATAGTGCTCATCAGAGTTAGTTGATCATACTTAACATTATTAGGAATAATATATGATGACCAGTAGAGCAAAAATGAACGCCATTTTAGCTCTAGATAGGCGCCGGGGGAATGTCGAATCCATTCAAGAATGTTTGTTTGAACACTAACCTTTCTGCCGTTTGAACTAGACTGTTTCTGCCAATATGAATAACATTCCGTATAAATAACTCCTCCGGGTGCAGCATCCGGAGTATTACCAAATGCAAGTACTGGGTCTTTGGCAGTAGAAGGACCAAGCCATTGTTTTGTTATTTTATAATTATGTAGAGAAAAAGGAAGTTGAGGGACATACGTACAAATGCAAAATAAGATCAATGCCGGAAGCGCCAGCTTGATTTTTCTGTCATAGCTTAAATACAAAACGATCAGGAGAACAGGCAATAGAAAAAGTGTGTTTCCCCTCGTCAGAATTGAACATGCAAAAACTATACCCGTCAAAGACCAATGTATCAGCGACTTTTTTTCATATGAAAGAACTGTTAGATATAATAGCAAAATAATCCAGAAGGTCTGTAATGTAGCAATAAGTAGAAAAGGTGTTAGAATAATAACAGAATGAGAACACATCAAAAGTAATGCTCCTACAAGACCGCACTTCCAATCAAATAATTTAGAAAAAACAAGTCCTGTTAGATAAACAGAAACTCCCCCAAGCAGGCATTGTATAAGTATTACACTCCAGAGAGAACTTTGGAAAAAAAATCTTATAATAGGTAGAAAAACAGTATAATAAAATGGCTGAAAATAAAAAACACCTTTATAGCAGCCTGATAATACATCATTGCTCAATTTTAGGTAAATACCCGAGTCAAGTCCAGGCGGCGGTGCAAGTATATATTCCGTTAAACCTGTCATATGTAGTGAAACAAGAAATCTCAAAAAAAAACTAAATACAGATACTGCAAACAGTACTTTTTTAAAATTAGTTTTTTTGAAGCATCTCGAGTATATCATAAAATTAAATTTCTATATCCTGGAAAAGAAGCTAACATTTCATTAATTTTTATATATTTTGCGACAAATATTTTTCTGGTTAAATTCTTTTTAAACAAAGCCTTTAGTTGTAAAAGAGGCTTCAGTGATTGTTCTCTGTTTTCATTAAAGAGGATTGAAACTTTATAAAAATCAGCAATCAATTTCCATTTTTTATCATTATTCAAGTCTCTAGTTAATTCTAATACCCTGCCATAGTTTTTTTTAGCTAACTCCATGTCTGCCAGACTGATTAAAATATGAGCATTTACATGATAGTAAGTATTTGCATAATAAAAAAGAGTATAATTGTTTTTCCAAAATCTCTGATACTGAATATTTAAGAAAATCAATATTATCGTATAACAACTTAATAATACAAAGACAAATTTGTGTTTAAAAAATAATGAAGACCATATTTTTGATAATGATTTGCTCTTATTAACGAAACACCAGTTTATAATTAATCCAATAGAAAACCATATAAAAACTGACGGTATGTAGCTGTATCTATCCGCATGATCGGTTGGTCCCAGCTTAATCAGCCCAATAACAGGCAGTAAAGTTATTAAATATGCCAAAGCTAATGGTAGCAGTATAAACAGAAAAAGCCTTTTGTTTTTAATAAAAACTGTTACCAGGATAGTAGCTGCACCTATATAAAATAAAAAGATTTCTAATATCGAATAAAAAGTAATTACATGTGGGTGGTACATAGGGCTGTTTTCAAAACAAAACAGTGTCTGTGCAGAATACCAATAAATATTATATAATAAAATATATAATCGGTTAAAGGATAAAATAAAATTATTTGAATGAACAGCCCCGGCATTTGACTGTGCTATAATTGAAATAGGTATAAAGATGAATAAGATTAAAAAATAAGGGAATAGTTTCTTTAAACCACGAATTAAACAAATTAAACGAATTATTTTAGTGCTTTTTATAGAGGTACGCGGCGCGTACCTAATGACAGTTGCCTGCACATTGCATGTTTCAGACATGCGCCGCGTGTCTCTACGGTCGGGGTTTGTGTTTTTCTTTGCAGTTATCTGATCTCCGACCTCTGCCCTCTGACCACGGATTTCTGTCCTCTCTGCTCTTTGCCCTCTGCTTTTACCGTAAATGTAAAATTCATAAAGCACTAACACTACCGGTAGACTGATTGCCATTGGTTTTGATAAAATTGCGAGTATAAAAAGAATAAAAGCAGTAATGTTAAACTTTTTATTATTATTTTTTATATAAAAAAATATACTCAAGAAATAAAATGCAGCGCACAGAACATCTTTTCTTTCAGATATCCATACTACTGATTCTACTCTTTGCGGATGTACCGCGAAAATAAGGCATAGGAAAAAAGCTATCCACGACTTTATCTTAAATAGTCTGAAACAACTGTATATTGCAATAGTTGCGACAATATGCCAAAAGATATTTTGCAGGTGAAACCCAAAGCTGTTAAGTCCCCATAAACTGTAGTCAAAAATATATGACAGCATTGTTAGAGGCATGTAACAACCGACACAGGCATGTGTGAGCCAGTAAGTGATACTAGTAAAAGAAAAGGTAAGATATCTGTTGTGTAGAACGTGGCCATTATCATCAAAACTTTCCAAAAACTGATAGTGTATTGATATAGAAAATACAGCAAATACAATCACTGCAAGACAGACTGAATATATAATATCTTTTTTATTGGATATTTTAGAGTTCATAGTACTACAATCTGTTGTTTTTTTTTTATTAACAACATTTTATTTTATAAACAGTTATAATGAATATTAAAGTGAGAGTTTTTTGTCACCTAATTTATCTAATTATGCGAATTGTTAATCAATTTTATACAAAATGGATAAATAATTTTTTTATTAATTTATTCGAGTAATTCGGTGATAAAAGAATCTTTTTGTTGCGGCTATGCTGCTCCGAGTTAATTCGTGGAGAGAAAGCTGCTTTATTTTTCAAAAATGGATTTTTTTTCAGGAGAAAAAATTTTTGGATTTAAAAGTTTTAGCGCTGCCAACCTGTATTTTACAGCTGTTATTATGCAGCCTATACCGTATTTGACACTTCGGCGAAAGTTTATGCTGGACGCATCATCAAAATATTTCGTAGGGCATGTTATTTCTGCAATTGTGCAGCCATACCATATAGTTTGTGCCAATAACTGGTTGTCAAAAACAAAATCATCCGAGAATTCACTGCAATCCAGGGCATCAAGCAGTTTTCTGGAAAAAGCCCTGTATCCTGTGTGGTATTCTGATAGTTTTGTGCCTAGTAGGATATTTTCAACTAATGTTAATATTCGGTTGCTGAAAAATTTCCAATACGGCATTCCTCCTTTTAAAGCACTGTTCCCAAGAATTCTTGAACCAATGACGCAATTATAAACGTCATTTCCAATCAGCGAAGCCATTGCGGGTATTAGTTTTGGTGTATACTGGTAATCCGGATGGACCATTATAATTATGTCTCCACCATTGTCAAGGGCAAGCTGGTAGCACTTTTTCTGATTAGCACCATAACCGAGATTTGTTTTATTGCTGAAAATGATGACCTTGTCAAGTGTTTTAGCTATTTCAACAGTTTTGTCTTCACTTGCATCATCGACAATAATGATTAAATCTACACAGTCCTGTTCGATTACTTCATTATATGTTTTGAGTAATGTTTTTTCCGCATTGTATGCCGGCATTATAACTATTACTTTTTTGTTATTATACATTCAAATATTTCAGATTTATGATTTAAGATTTCAAATTTCAAATTTCAAATTTCAAATTTAAAATTTAAAATTTAAAATCATTACTTACCGACGGACTAACTGTTCTTATAAAATCGGGGCTAATTTAGTTTTAATTTCGTCCGATATATATTCAGGAGAAGTCATGACTGCATTCTTTAATGCATTTTTGCATGAGCAGCTTCTCTGTAGGGAATTAAACGAATTAGCTACTTTTTCAATTATAACTTTAGCTGTGTTAATATTCGTTTTCATCGTGTTTATTACCATTTCAACACTTACTTCTCCATGCTCAGAGTGCCAGCAGTCATAATCTGTTACCATTGCGGAAACGCAGTAACATATGCCTGCTTCTCTGGACAGTTTAGCCTCTGCAAGGCTTGTCATGCCAATTATATCCATACCCCAGGATTTATATAGAAATGATTCTGCTTTAGTTGAGAAAGCAGGACCTTCCATATTTACATACGTACCACCAAGAACAGCTTTAGGAGGATTATTGTTAGTAGTGTATAATTCTGAGATTGTCTGTTTAGCCTGTATGAAAACCATATTGCTGAACTCAGGACATATCGGATCACTAAATGGGATATGTGCTACAATTCCGTTATTAAAAAAAGTATGCCTGATACTTTGCTTTGTTCTGTCAATGTACTGATCAATTAGCACAACATCTTTTGGAGCAAGCTCTTCTCTTAAACTGCCTACAGCAGATATACTTAAAATATGTGTTACTCCGAGCTTTTTCATTCCAAAGATATTTGCTCTATGATTTATTTCTGAGGGTGAAATAGTATGACCCTGGCCATGTCTTGGTAAAAAATAAATTTCTGTTTCATTTATCTTTCCATGAAGGTATTTCCCTGATGGTGAACCAAATGGTGTTTCGACAGTAACAGAATCAATTTTTTTCACACTATCTACATTATATAATCCACTTCCTCCAATTATTCCAAGCTTCATTTTTTTCCCTTTCAAATAAAAAAGCTATTGTGCTTGCAAAAAGGTTTTGAAATTTCGTAATATTATATTCTATTACCTCTTTGAGTTTTTTCAAAAACAATTATGAGTTTATAATAATAAGTTAAAAAAATATTAACTAAGCTTTACTGTGATGTCAGCTAAAAGTAAATGATATATAGAGGTGTTATTTAGATGAAAAAAGAAAAAGTAGGTGATGAAGTACCTGAGCAGAACGATTCCGATAAAGAAAAGAAGGTGGTACCTGAACAGGAAAATGTGGAAGAAACAACAGCCGAAGCTGCAGATTCAATGATTTTTTCTGATAAACAGATAATCGAAATGCAGAAAGAAATATTGAGTTTGCAGAGACAACTGAAAGCTGCAGACGAGAAACTTTTACGCTCACATGCTGAATTTGAGAATTTCAGAAAACGCGGTATTAGAGAAAGAAATGAGATAAGAAAAAATACTCAACTTGATACGATAGGTGCCATTCTACCAGTTCTTGATCATTTCGAATTGGCTCTTAGCGCAGCAGAGGATGCTAAAAATGTTGATGCAGTGCTAGGTGGAATGAATTTAATAAAAGCTGAATTTGGGAAGGCTTTAAGTTCATTAGGTGTTGATATTATCAATGCGCTTGGAGAAACATTTAATCCTGAAATTCATGAAGCTATTGCAAGTGAGGTTTCTGAAAAATATGAAAAAGACACTGTTGTGAAGCAATGGAGAGCCGGATATAAGCTGGGAGATCGATTAATTCGCCCCGCAACAGTAGTTGTCAGCAGCGGAAGCGAAGCTAAGGAGACTGAATAAACATGGCTAGAGACTACTATGATATACTTGGTGTATCCAAGGCAGCTGAAGCTGGTGAAATAAAAAAAGCTTATCGTAAGCTTGCGGTGAAGTACCATCCGGATAAAAATCCGGGAAACAAAGAGGCTGAAGAGAGTTTTAAAGAACTTTCCCAGGCATACGAAGTACTGAGTGATCCTAAAAAACGAGGAACATATGATCAGTTCGGACATGACGCATTTACCCGTTCCGGCAGGGGTAGTGCTGCAGGTGGCGGTGGCGGATTCCATGATCCGTTTGACATCTTCAGCCAGGTTTTTGGCGGCGGCGGCGGTGGCGGCGGCGGTTCAATTTTTGAAGAATTTTTTGGTGGCGGAGGGCGCAGTGGCGGAAGAAGATCGTCTTCCCGTGATGGTGCGGACTTAAGATATGACCTGGAAATAAATTTTGAAGATGCTGTTTATGGTGGAGATAAAAGAATTTCATTCCAACGTTTGCAATCCTGTTCTCCATGTAATGGAAGCGGCTGTAAGTCCGGAACAGGCAAAGTTTCATGTTCTAGATGTGGGGGAAGTGGTTATGTTTCCACTAATCATGCATTTTTGAGTATGAGGCAGGCCTGTCCTTCCTGTCATGGAGCTGGACAGGTAATTGAGAGCCCTTGTAATAAGTGTGGTGGTGAAGGCAGAGTAAGAGCACAAAAAACGATTCAAATCCATATTCCTCCGGGCGTAGATACAGGTTCCCGTCTAAGGGTTGCCGGAGAAGGAGAGAGCGGTATAGGCGATGGAAGTGTAGGTGATTTGTATGTGGTAATACATATACGCAGCCATGAAGTTTTTCATAGAGACGGCCTGGATATAATGTGTGAAGTTCCTATTTCTTTTGCTACAGCTACATTAGGTGGAATAATTGAAGTTCCTACTATTTCCGGAAAAACAAAATTAAAAATTCCTGAAGGTACCCTGAATGGAACAGTTTTACGTATGCGTGGTAAAGGAATTCCATCGCTTCGAGGAGGAAAACGCGGTGATCAGCATATAAAAATATATGTGGAAATTCCTCAAAAACTGAATAAGGTGCTGAAGGAAAAATTGCAGGAATTTAATGATGCTTGCGAAAAAGACCCTAAGCATCACCCTATGAAAGATTCATTCCTGAAAAAAACAAAGCAATTTTTCAAAAGAGACTGATGCTTATTTGGTGATCTGGCGATTTATAATCACCAAATCACCAAATCACCAAATGGAAACACGAGGTCTTAACTATTATGAAAAAACTTGCTATTATTGGGAATCCGATTCAACACTCTTTATCGCCGATAATGCATAATGCGGCTTTAAAATTTCTCGGCATTGATAGTGAATATATTGCAGTTAGGCTGGAA
The DNA here is from genome assembly GCA_964523175.1 of uncultured Victivallales bacterium. Lineage (GTDB taxonomy): Bacteria > Verrucomicrobiota > Lentisphaeria > Victivallales > GWF2-38-69. The sequence continues at coordinate 9,903 of CAZGAI010000078.1, forward strand.
AAAAATTCTTTTGAAAATTTTTTTACAAATGCAGGGATAGAGTTTTCAGGTTTTAATATTACTGTTCCATATAAAACTGCCGTTATCCCTTTTTTAGATATACTGGAAGAAGAGTGCCTTTTGTCACAAAGTGTAAATACTGTAATGATTGATAAAAATGGAAAGCTTCATGGAAAATCTACAGATGGGTATGGATTGGAAAAGGCACTGGAAGAGGTTTTTAATGTTTTACCCATAGATATTAATCTATTTTTTATTGGTTGCGGCGGAGCAGCGAAAGCAGTTGCTGCGCATTTTTTGAAAAGGGGAGTAAGAAGTATTATTTTTGCTAACAGGACTGTTGCAAAAGCAGCTGAGTTTACGGATAAATTGGCCCAGCAATATCCTGAAAGTAAAATAAAATTTTGCTGCCTGACCGATTATACTAAAATTAATGAATTTTTAGATTTAAACCCGATAGTGATTCAATCGACAAGTTTGGGACTGGGTAAAAATGATCCATCTCCTCTAGATCCGCAACTGTTTAGAAATGGATTACGAGTTTTTGATATGATATATCATAAAACAGAATTTCTCCGTTTAGCTGAGAGTAAGAAATGTGTATGTGCGGACGGTAGATTAATGCTTTTATACCAGGGTGCCCGCTCCTTTAATATCTGGACAGGAATAGAACCGCCGATAGAAATAATGAAGAAAGCTCTTTTTAAACAATTATCAGAGAACTCCGTAAGACCGTGAATTGGTAATTTTAATTGCCTTTGGCACTCACGGAATCACGGAATCACGGAATCATGTACTACCCGTATCCCTTTACAGAAGAAATAATGCCTTTATGGTACATTTTTATTTTTATTTTCGGCCTTTGTGTCGGAAGTTTTTTAAATGTATGTATTTGGCGTATGCCCCGTGGGGAGTCAGTTGTTTTTACACCATCCCATTGTCCAAACTGTAACCATAAAATTAAATGGTACGAAAATATACCTGTTTTAAGTTGGCTGCTACTCAGAGGACGTTGTTCTAAGTGTAAAACTTCTATTTCTATCCAATATTTAGTTGTTGAAGTATTGACCGGGTTACTTATTCTGCTTGCGTGGTGGCGGGTAGTGGAATGGCATTACCCAATATCTCTATTCTTATTTTATTTGCTGGCTACAGTTTTGTTTATTGTAACTTTTTTTGTTGATATAAAACATAAAATTATTCCGAACCGTCTAACATACAGTGTGATTATTATCAGTTTACTGCTGGCACTATTTTTTCCGCAGGCTACGGGGAAAGCTTCATCAGCAGAAGCTTTGATTAATTCTCTTTTAGGACTTCTAATTGCCGGGGGAATTTTCACTGCTGTATTAATACTTGGAAAAATAATTTTAAAAAAAGATG